>CAZAZB010000215.1:0-7170 GCA_964489485.1 uncultured Pseudomonadales bacterium
GGAAACAAGACTTTCCGGACAGGCACTAGCTAGAAGTTCGTTGATAATAGATTAAAAGACCGGGTTTACCCGGTCTTTTTCGTTGAGTTAGCCTGATACACTGGGCTGAAATAATCTTTCAAGAGGTCCTAGATGCACCACTCCTTTAATCCTACCGTAAGAACTCTCATGGGTCCTGGTCCTTCAGATGTTTATCCAAGGGTTCTCAATGCCATGGCGAGGCCAACCATTGGCCACCTGGACCCGGAGTTCATCAGGATGATGGATGAAATCAAGTCGCTACTTCAATTTGCATTCCAGACGAGCAACGAACTCACCATTCCGGTTTCTGCACCAGGCAGTGCTGGAATGGAAACCTGCTTTGTCAATCTGATAGAGCCGGGTGACAAGGTTATCATTTGTCAGAATGGCGTTTTTGGCACAAGGATGGCGGATAATGTCCGTCGCCTTGGTGGTGAAGCAGTTATTGTTGAAGATGAGTGGGGTCGTGCAGTCGATGCGGGAAAGCTCGAAGATGCGTTGAAGACTAATCCCGACGCGAAAATTGTTGCCTTTGTGCATGCCGAGACTTCCACCGGTGTGCGTTCGGATGCGAAAGTACTTTGTGGGCTGGCAAAGCAATATGATTGCCTGTCAATCGTGGACTGCGTGACCTCGTTGGGAGGGTGTGATGTTAACTTGGATGCCTGGGGTGCGGATGCTGCTTATAGCGGTACACAAAAATGCCTGTCCTGTGCGCCTGGTCTTTCTCCTGTCAGCTTTAGCGATGCTGCCGTTGCAGCAATTCAATCGCGTAAAACCCCTGTTAGCTCATGGTTTCTCGATCTGAATCTTGTGATGGGATATTGGGGAGAAGGTCAGACTAGAGCTTATCATCACACTGCACCTGTTAACGCCCTATACGGTTTGCACGAATCACTGGTGATACTCGAAGAAGAAGGGCTTGCCGCCAGTTGGGAGCGACATACCAGAAACCATCTGGCATTAAAGGCTGGAATGGAATCCATGGGCTTGTCTTTTATTGTGCCCGAAGAAGAGAGATTGGCGCAGTTGAATGCCATCACCATCCCGGAAGGTGTTGATGAGGCTAGCATCCGTAGCGCTCTCCTGAGCCAGTTTAACCTTGAAATTGGTGCCGGGCTTGGTGCGTTAGCGGGCAAGGTCTGGCGAATCGGTTTGATGGGATATGCCAGTAATCCAAAGAATGTCTTATTGTGTGTCACGGCACTCGAGTCCGTTTTGTCGCAATATAATGCTCACATCAACAAGGGTGTTGCAATCGATGCGGTGCGCCAGGCATATCAATCATAGAAATAAATCGTTCACCGGGAAATGAAGTAGCTGGCTTGTCTTTCGTTGGTGACGGCCGTACTCTACTTGGGAATTTATCAAGAATCGAGGAGTTAACACAATGTTCAGCCATATCATGATCGGCGCTAATGACGTTCAAGAAGGAAAAGTGTTCTATGACGCGGTACTCGGTGCGCTGGGTTACGATGCGGGCGTAGTAGATGATAACGGTCGTTGCTTCTACCGTAGCGAAACAGGCATCTTTGCGATCAGTAAACCGATCGATGGTGATCCTGCCTGTCACGGAAATGGCAGTACCATTGGATTTGTCGCTAAAGATGCTGCTGCGGCAGATGCGTGGCATGCAGCCGGAATCGCCAATGGCGGGGTGACCTGTGAAGACCCTCCCGGTATCAGAGAAGCGGGTATTGGTAAGCTTTACCTGGCGTATCTAAGAGATCCCTCAGGGAACAAAATTTGTGCACTACATCGTACGGGATAGATTTTCAGGCTGGTGCATCTGCGGGCGGGTTGGGTCCAACAGATCTAACCCGTTTCCTATCCAGGATCTCACAAACTCCTAGTGATGTGATAACCATCATGAGGACACCGAGACAAAACAACAATGCATTTTGAATATCGCCAGTCGTTTCGACCACGAGGCTGCTGAAATACGGCGCACCCGAAGAGCCAAGCGCGGACATTAGCAGCATATAGGCAATGTTTCTGTGTGTGGGAATAGCAACAAAGCTTAGCGAAAAAGCGACATACGCATTAAAGGTTGCGGAAATGGATAGCCCATAGATAAAGGCTACCAGGTAAACTGTGTCGATATTCGAGGCGGTCGTCAGCAGCCAGATCGACAATGCTGAAGTGATGACAAAAGTATAGAGCAGATACTTTACATTGATACGTGAAACCAACCAGGTGCCGGCGAGCGAGCCGATCAATGCCGCAGAAAATATGTTCGACATGAATTGTCCTGATGCGTCAGCACCGACATTGAATTTTTGTTCAACAAATTGTGGCGCCCAGATGAACATAGAGATTTTTGCCAGCATAAAAAACATCAGGCTTATTCCCGTCAGGATAATGCCGACATTCCACTCCGTTTTACCTTGCCCTTCTTCTTCAGGTGAAGAAGCCAGATCTCGTTCAAAATTCGAAACCAGAGACAGGATCAGGGCGAAAGTAATGATCGCCGCCACCACCACATAGATGCTGCTGAACGGGTAGCTATTGGTGATGAACCAGGTAGCCGTCAGGGAAAATATGACGCCCCCACCATTGAACATGGCATCCTGAGCGACTAAAACGGTTTGCCTTGCCTTGCCGGACCAAAGTTGGGTAATGAGTGTTCCTGAACCGCAACTTGCCAGACTGATGGCAACACCGAAAACAGCCATCCACAGTGCTAGCAGCTGATAGTTTGTCGCGGCATGTATCATAAGAAGTGATGTGATGCACATGACGTAGGTGGCGATTAGAACCTGTCTGATCGAGAAATAATCAAACACCACAAAAGAAAGCAGAAAGCCGCCGAATACACCGCCGGTTAGCCAGGTAAATTGTGCCGCCATGGAGGTAACATCGACAGCAAAATGTTCAGCTGCCGAGGGTGTGATAAGCCCCATTGTTGTGACGATGCCGGAGATGATAAAGGTGGCGAGGAGGCAGAGAACGAGTAGCTGTAGTTTGTTGATGTTGATAGCGGCATGATCCATTAAGGTGTCTTTGTATTCTATGGTGCCTCGATGCTAACCTCAATTTGATTATATGGCATCACAGTAACCTTCATAAATAACGGTCGTTAGAATCAGGACATCAGCAATGGAACTAGAAACGATGCCAGAGGTTGCAAACCTCTTTAATTTTACCGGCAAGACGGTTGTGGTAACGGGCGCAAGCCAGGGGATAGGCGAAGGTATCGTCAGACGATTTGCAGAAGCGGGGGCAAATGTCGTTGTTCATTATCGAGGCGGCGAAGTGAAGGCTAAGATGATTGCTGGTGAAATTGTTGGCGCGGGGGGTAAGGCCATCCCCTGCAAGGCTGATTTGTCCAAGAAGGAAGAGGCTGAACGGTTGGTTATGGATGCAGTTAATGCTTTTGGCAGGCTGGACGTTATGGTGAACAATGCGGGTATTTTTCCGAACAAAGGCTTCCTTGACATGAATATGGACGATTGGCATGAAATGTATCGCGCAAACCTTGATACGGCATTTTTATGTACCCAGGCAGCAGCAGTTCAAATGAAGAAAAATGCGAGAGGTGTGATTGTGAATATGGCATCGATTTCCGCGCTGAATCCGGGATCAGACCATAGCCACTATAATAGTGCGAAAGCGGCGGTAGTGATGATGACGCGTTCAGCGGCACAGGAATTGGGACCCGCTAATATTCGTGTCAACGTTGTATCGCCTGGCCTGATCAGCCGGGAAGGAATAGAAGAACAATGGCCAGATGGTGTGTCCAGATGGCAGAACAAGGCACCGCTTGGACGGATGGGTACAACGACAGATGTTGCTGATGCCTGCCTGTTCCTGGCATCACCAGCAGCGAGGTTCATTACCGGTCAGAATCTGGTGGTCGATGGCGGCGTGATGAATAGCATGATTTACTAAAAAATAATTAAAAGGAGTAGGATTCGGTGGGGAATAGTTTAGAAGGACAGGTAATCTTTGTGACCGGAGCTGCCGGCGGTATTGGCCTCGGTATCACCCGTGCCATTTTAGAAGCTGGTGGTTGTGTGGCAATGGGTGACCTTAATCAGCAGGTTGTAAATAAAGCAAGGGAAGATCTGGTCTCTAACGCCAGTGCTGCCGACAAAAAACTGATTGCTGTCACTGTAGATGTTTCCAATCAACAATCCGTAAAAGATGGGTTGAACGCGACGATTGATTTCTTTGGACAATTACATGGTCTGGTTAACAATGCGGGTGTCATTCGCCTGGGCGAAAATATCAGCGCAACCATTGAGGACTGGCGCAAGCAGTTTGAAATCAATGTCTTTGCTGTTCATCTCTGTTGCATTGAGTTTGCAGAGCTTCTTGCTGAACGAGGGCGGGCAGGGGAAGAAAGACCGGCTTCAATCGTCAATATTGCGTCTAACGCCGGTAAGGTCGGCTATCCTAATATGGCAGGGTATAACGCTTCAAAGGCGGCGGTGATTAACCTGACACGTACCCTCTCTGCTGAATGGGCGCAACGAAATATCAACGTCAATGCCGTGTGCCCTGGCGGTGTGCTCACGCCAATGTTGCATGAGGTGGCTCGTTCTATTGGAGATCGTATCGGTGAAGATGCGGAGGAGCTTGTGAAAACAATGGTACCGGCCCAGCTAGGGAGACACATAGATCCAGTTGAAGTGGGTCGAATTGTGGCTTTCCTGTTGTCCGATGCAGCGACGATCATTCGCGGTCAATCGATTAATGTCGATGGTGGTGACACACCGTATTAGATGAATCGAACTGGCAACAGGAACGAGAAGAATAAGAGGGTGTCTCTTCTGGTCGCATCAGAGATTGGCCGGGTAATACTGGAAGTCACTTTGCCAGGATTGGCTTCAGATACTGTCCGGTAAATGATTGCCTGGTCCTGGCGACATCCTCCGGCGTGCCTTTGGCAATAATAGTACCTCCCCCTGAGCCACCCTCCGGGCCGAGATCCACAATCCAGTCAGCAGTTTTGATCACATCCAGATTATGTTCTATGACTATGATGGTGTTGCCGTGGTCTCGTAGCCTGTGGATGACGTCGAGTAGTTGCTGAATATCGTGAAAGTGTAGCCCGGTGGTGGGCTCGTCCAGAATATATAGCGTTTTACCCGTATCTCGCTTCGAGAGTTCTCGTGCCAGTTTGACTCTTTGCGCTTCTCCCCCGGATAGTGTCGTAGCACTTTGTCCCAACCTGACATATCCAAGACCCACATCGAGAAGGGTTTTCAAGCGGCGTTCAATCATAGGGACAGCTTCGAGAAACTCGTGTGCATCCTCGACAGTCATCGCCAGGACCTGGTGAATTGACTTGCCCTTGTATTGGATCTCCAGTGTTTCGCGGTTGTACCGTTTACCCTTGCACTCATCGCAGGTGACATAAACATCCGGTAGAAAGTGCATCTCTACCTTAATTAAGCCATCACCCTGGCACGCCTCACAGCGTCCCCCTTTGACATTGAAACTGAACCTCCCTGGTTTATATCCCCGGGATCTTGCCTCCTGGGTACCCGCAAACAGCTCACGAATGGGCGTGAATATGTTTGTGTAGGTTGCTGGATTAGAACGGGGTGTTCTGCCAATAGGGCTTTGATCAATATCCACAACCTTGTCCAGCAGCTCGATACCGGTTATTGATTCATGGGGCGCCACCTGCGGGTTCGTGGCACCGTTTAGCTCTCTGGCAGCAATGGGATAGATGGTTTGATTGATGAGCGTTGATTTACCAGAGCCGGAAACGCCTGTGACACAGGTCATGAGGCCAAGTGGTATTGTTAGGTCAACATTTTTTAAATTGTTCCCTGTTGCGCCAGAAAGAACCAGCAGTCGGTCTTCATCATAAGGTGTACGTTTTTCAGGAATGGCAATACATCGTTTGCCAGAGAGGAATTGCCCGGTCACAGATCTTGTATTTTTTAGGATGTTTTCCAAAGGACCATGGGCAACGACTTCGCCGCCGTGAACACCTGCACCGGGTCCAATATCTATGACATAGTCAGCTTCCCTAATTGCCTCTTCGTCGTGCTCCACAATGATAACGGTGTTACCCAGGTCTCTTAGTCGTGTAAGAGTTGCAAGGAGTCTTTGGTTGTCGCGTTGGTGTAGCCCAATGGACGGCTCATCGAGAATATACATGACGCCAACAAGTCCAGCTCCGATTTGACTGGCGAGCCGAATGCGCTGCGCTTCACCGCCAGACAGAGTATTTGCACTGCGGGAGATCGTCAGATAATTAAGCCCGACATCCATCAGGAAACCGAGGCGTGAATCAATTTCTGTAAGGATCTTTTCTGCAATTTTTGCCCGCTGTCCCTTGAGCTTTAGGTGTTTAAGATGACTGACGGCATCAGCCACAGACCGATCTGTAATCTCGGGTAGCGACATGCCATCAATGGTGACTGCGCGTGCGCCAGGATTGAGTCGTGCACCATCACATGCCGGACAGGTTCTTGTTGACAGAAACTTGGAAAGGCTGTCCCTGACCATTTGTGAGTCAGTATCACGAAATCGCCTTTCCATGTTAGGGATGATGCCTTCAAAAGGATGCGCCCTTGTGTATTCGTCTCCTCTATCGTTGACGTAGCGGAATTGAATTTTTTCTTTGCCGCTCCCATGTAGGATGACCTTCTGGTGTTTCTTGTCTAGTGTATTGAAGGCCGTGGTTAACTCAAACCCGTGGTGTTTAGCGATGCTCGTGAGCATCTGGTAATAGTAGATGTTTCGTCGATCCCAGCCGTGTATTGCGCCTTCCGCCAATGAAAGGTCCGGGTCGGTGATGACCGTATCAGTATCAAATATCTGGTTAACACCCAGTCCATCACAAGTCGGGCAGGCGCCTGCAGGATTGTTAAATGAGAAGAACCTCGGTTCCAGTTCAACAATCGAATAGCCGCACTCAGGGCAGGCGAATCGAGCAGAAAATACGAGGTCAGGTTTTGAGTCGTCATCCATGAAGGCGATGGCAGCGAGACCATCAGATACCTGTGACGCTGTTTCGAATGAATCGGCGAGGCGAGTCCTGATATCAGGTCTTATTCGCAGGCGATCGACCACGACAGAAATTGAATGTTGTTTGTTTTTCTCTAGCTTCGGCGTGTCATCAAGATCTACGATTAGGCCATCGATACGCGCGCGAACGAAGCCCTGAGCTTTCAGTTCTTTGAACAC
>CAZAZB010000216.1:0-2597 GCA_964489485.1 uncultured Pseudomonadales bacterium
CCTTCTTAGGCTATCGCATCCTGGCATTTTTTTCTCAAGTTAGGCGCACGAAGAGCCAGGGAACCTCTGATTAAGTCCTAATTACCATAGGAATACTGGGGTTCCCAATCCCCCACACCACCCGGGATAAGTTCAAACAGGTTCAGCACCGGGTTGTAGTCATCCCAGGGTCCGAATGCTGCGTCTGAAACCCGGACGATGCCGTCGCCAGCCTTCTTAAACACTGACACGCCTGGCCAGAAACCCAGCTTCCCATCGTATTCCACTCTATATCCCATATCTTCAGCAAAACTTGTACCCTGGTGTGACACCATTTTGAACTTCCATCCGCGGCTCTGTGCAAAATGCTTTTGCACCTGAGGCTCATCAGGAGAGGACACCACAAAGGCTGCACGATCAAGTAAATGGTCCAATACCCCATTGAAGCCATCTGCCCACTGGGTACAGTTGACACAACTTTTACCCATATTGTGAATCACGAACAATGTGTCTTTGTCAGCAAACAAGGACGACAGCGTTACATCCTCCGTCGTGGTGCTAAAAATGTAGTCTTTCACCTGCTGTGGCTCTACTTTGGATTGCAGCGCCTGTATTTCTGTTCTCACGTCCATTATTGCTTTTCTACGCTCCTTGATCTCATTCATCGACTCTTGATACGCCATCTTAGCTATCCTCTTTGTCATTTATTTTGTGATCGTCGATTGCTGGAAGCAATGCGACCAGGGTGTCAAATTGGTTCTGCCAATATTTTGAATACTGATTGATCCAGATTGCAGCATCCGAAATCGGACCTGCATCAAGACGACAAAGACTCACCCGACCCGTTCTTTTCTGTGTCACCAGACCCGCCTTCACAAGGACTTGAATGTGTTTGGATACAGCCTGAAGGGAGACATCAAAAGATGCGGCTAATTCGGTCACCAGGCGTTCTTCTCCGTCAAGCAATCCCAATATTTCACGCCGGATTGGATCTGCTAACGCAGCAAACACCCTGCTCAGCCTATCCTTGTTTGGGCGTTCTCTTTTGGGTGGATGCTTTGTCATCGCCTTTATTCAACCATATGGTTTAATATCAATCAATAGGTTGATTGATATCTATATCGAAAAGGTTGGTCTCAGTTCTTCTAGCCTCTTTCTGACGCTCAACACCTACTTCTGTCTTGCGAATTTCTCGAAGCAAGGGAACAAGAACAACAATGAATAGGATGAGTGACGCCAGACCCAGAAATTTCAGTGCAAAGTACATGTCCTGCCACTCGATCACCAGACCAATCAAGGGACCCGTAACAATGTAGACGGCCCTGAACGCGAAGGAAGTCAATGAATTTGCAGTTGCCCGAAATTCACTCGGTACCCTGGTATTCAGTGCATCAGTCAGTATGACCTGATTCAATCCACGGCTGACAAAAAACATAAAGCTGAACATAACGCCCACGACGCCACCCGTTCCCGCCATTCCAAAATATCCAAGAGCAGGAAGCGACGCCATAATTATCAGTACGGTCCTCGCACCAAACCGGGCTTCGAGGGGTTGGCAAATTTTACTCGCTGCCGCAAACAAAAAACTTTGCGCTGCCCAAAGGAAGCCGAACATGGTCATTGGTATACCGAGATCCTGCCAATAGGGTTGTAATAGCCAAACCACATAAAAGGTCATCAGGCTGCTGAAAGTGATATTCAAACAAATAAGACGCAACATCTTGTCTTCAAATATCATGTGTTCGAGCACTTTCCTGAGATTCCCCAGGGGCTCATTTGCGGCCATGCGATTAAAAGGCGCCTCGACCAGGAAAAACGACAGGATAAGCGGACACCAGGCAAACATCGCGTTAGCGATGACAGTGACATCAAAAGAATAGGCGATCAGAAAACCACCGATTAACGCAGCAATCCCCTCCGCGATACTTTTTACAAAACGCAGGTTCGCGATGCCACGAGTCTTCTGTTCAACACTGTGATTCAGCGCTATTTGGCTGTCGTAAAGCAAAGACAAGTCTGCACCTGAAAGGAGGCTTATCCCAAGCCCCACGGTCATTTCAAATAGAACCAGTTCAAAAAACCCTTCAGCAAAGACCAGCCAACTGAAGCCGATGGCATGAAAAACACTACCTGCGATAAGCGCATTACGCCGACCGAACACATCGGCAATGTATCCCGAGGGAACTTCAAAAAGTACCACGAAGCCAGCAAATATCGCCTGCAGGTAGAAGACTTCCGAAAGAGACAGCCCTCTTGATTCAAAGAAAGGGACCATCACTGGAATAATGACCATTGATAACCAGAAGAAGCTAAATACATAGAGTATTGGCATGTTCCTCTGTAATTTCTTTTCCACAGTAAACCTCGTTCCTGCTTTCTTGCAGGCAAAAAAAAACCTCCTGATGCCATGCACCAGGAGGTTCTTGTAACCTGGAACCCTAGCGCACGATTCGCCCAGTCATATTGACCAAAGTGCATACAACCCTGGATGAATAATTGGACACGCAACAAATGGACCAGATGGATAGCATCAGGCCTTTGCCGGTGTTAATGCCTGCCACGATGAAATTTATCAGCCCACTATTCGAGTTCATACGAATTGGGCGGCACAAGCCGTG
>CAZAZB010000216.1:2697-5333 GCA_964489485.1 uncultured Pseudomonadales bacterium
GCCGTGTTTAATCGTGTCGTTCTTAGTGATGTTGTTTTTGAAATTCATAAAATTGGATATGTCATCCATTTGAACAGGCGCGCGATGTTACGCTGATTTGTGAGCATGTCAAGACAATCGTGACCAATCAGAAGTTACTAACGATTGTAGACTGTCGGGACAAAGTATCCAGATTGCAACGTTAACCATACTATCTGGAAAACCGTTTTTCAGACTCAACGAAGATTTGCTTCCACCTTCCAGAGCGGAACCGCCAGGTCACCATTACGGCCTTGACCACATAGTCTCCAATGAGCGCAGCATAGATCCAATCAACGGAGTAATCGAGGTAGGAAAAAATAGCGGCCAACCCAACCCGTATGCCAATCAAGCCAACCATTGTTGTCACCAGGGGAAAACGTGTATCACCAGCACCACGCAAACAACCGCCCAGAGTAAACTCTATCGCCATTAATGGCTGAGCAATCGCCATGATGTAGATGAACATCACGGTGTGTTCCACGACATCGCGATCCTGGATAAGAAACCAGGCAATATCCTGTGCAAAGATCGCGATACCCAGGCTCAGTGTCGTCATGCTAATGATGGCAAGACGCGTCGCCCGCCATCCTTGATGGACTGCACCGCCAGGGTCTTTAGCGCCAAGGTGTTGCCCTACCAATGTCGCACCGGAAATAGAAAACCCAAAACCCACGACGAATGAAAGAGATAAGATTTGAACACCAATACCATAGGCCGCGTAGGCCGCCGTGCCATAGGTTCCGACAAGCCATAGAAATGCGACAAAACCTGCCTGGAAAACAAACTGTTCAATACCGGCCGGATAACCTATATGAACCAGTTGCATGACTCTTCGTTTCGTCAGTGCCCGAATCCCGGCTGCTTTTACTCTTAGCCTCTTGCCATACAGAAGGTATAGAAGAATAACCGCACCGACTGTGAAGGATATGCCATTGGCAACCGCAGCGCCCGCGACGCCCATCTCTGGCGCACCATAAAGACCGAACACCAACAGGTAAACCAAAACGACGTTGACAATATTGCTAATTGCGCCAATCCAGAGAGGCGTTCTCGTGTCGCCTGCCGCACGCAAAGCTGCACCGATGACCATGTTAATCGCGAAGGCAATATTGAACAGACTTAAATAGCGAATGAAACTCGCAGCCTGTGCCGTGGTATTTTCATCTAGTCCGAATACACCAGCAATGGCCTCTGCAAAAAAAATACAAGGTACCATCAGCAGGAGTGCAACGACATTTCCAATCCACAACGAAGCACTGGTGATGCTAGCCGCTTCATCAAAATCCTTTGCGCCCCACGCACGCGCCACCATCGCAGTTGTCCCAGCGGAAACTGCCATTAAAATCGCTTGTAAGCCAAAAAATATTCTATGCCCGGTCGTTACAGCGGCTACGGCTTCAGCACCCAACGAGCCCACTATCTTGATGCTGATGATGCCGATAATTGAGTAAAGGAGATTGGCCAGAATCGCAGGCCATGCAAGCTCCCATATTCCGAGCTGAGGTTTCTGAGTCACGGCAGTGTTATCGACTTTTGCCGTAGTATTATTTGCCATTAATATTCCGGTGGAATGCAGCGCCTAATCCTGAAAGAAGCATAAAAAAAGCGCAAAGATAATGCCGAGTGATAGAGGAACAAAGAAATTTAAGATACACTAACCACCTCGTTAGGTCAAAGCGCAACGGTTATTTCATGTCAGGGAAAAAGATCACAATCATTGGTGGCGGACACAACGGGCTCGTCTGTTCGTGTTATCTTGCTCGAGCCGGACATGATGTCACGATATTGGAAAAACGGGACATCATCGGCGGCGCTGCGGTCACGGAAGAATTTCATCCCGGATTCAGAAACTCAGTGGCCAGTTATACAGTCAGCCTCCTTCACCCGAAAGTGATTCGGGATCTCAACCTGAAGTCACACGGTCTCAAGATTTTAGAACGCCGGATCAATAACTACCTCCCCTTTCCCGATGGCGATAGCCTGGTGTCCGATCCTGATAGTCAGGTCATGGCAGCAGAAGTTGCTCGTTTTTCAAGCAAGGATGCTGACGCCTTGAAAACCTATTACGCAAAATTAGACAGCGTACTACCCGTCGTTAAAGACATCATGATGATGACGCCGCCCAACCTCGAAAATGTTGGCCTGTCAGACCTGTTGCCTCTGTTTAAACTGAGCAGACTATTTAATGGTTTGAACGGTGAAGAAAGAAGATTCTTGCTAAATCTGTTTTCAGTCTCAGCGGGCGAACTACTTGATGACGAATTCGAATCTGACCCGATCAAGGCGCTATTAGGGTTTGATGCCATTGTGGGTAACTATGCCAGCCCCTATACACCAGGATCGGCCTATGTGCTCCTGCATCATGTTTTTGGAGAAGTAAACGGGAAGCCGGGTCTCTGGGGCCACGCCGTCGGAGGAATGGGGGCTATTACGGCAGCGATGGCGGCAGAGGCAGAATCGCTCGGTGTCACTATTCAAAAATCCCGAACCGTGTCTGAAATTGAAATAGTCGGCGACCAGGCGACCGGCGTACTATTAGAGGATGGCACGAAACTATACAGTGATCTGGTTGTCGCCAACCTGCATCCCCGACTACTGTACCTGAACTTATTACC
>CAZAZB010000216.1:5433-7151 GCA_964489485.1 uncultured Pseudomonadales bacterium
GTGATCTGGTTGTCGCCAACCTGCATCCCCGACTACTGTACCTGAACTTATTACCTTCAAGTGCGCTAAGGCGCGAGACAATTGAACACTTTGAGCGGTACAAGAGCATGAGCGGTACATTTCGAATGAATGTCGCGCTTGATGAACTTCCCGCTTTTACACAACGTCGGACAGAACATTGTCTTGAAGGCGGCATCATCATGGCGCCGTCACTGCGGTACATGGATCAGGCCTACATGGATGCACGCCAGCATGGCTGGTCTCGTGAGCCCATCGTCGAAATGTTGATTCCTAGCCTTGTTGATGACTCATTGGCGCCTGACGGAAAACATGTCGCCAGCCTATTCTGTCAGCAATTTGACCCTGGCTTAAAGGCTGATTGGAATACACATCGTGATGAAGCAGCGAAAACGATTATAGATACGGTTACACAGTATGCACCTAATTTCACCAGCAGTATTATTGCAACCCAAATTCATTCTCCCTGGGATCTTGAACAAAAATTCAGCCTGGTCGGCGGCGACATATTTCATGGCCGGCTGAGCCTGGAACAATTATTTTCAGCAAGACCCATGTTAGGTAGCGGGCAGTACCAAACTGAAATCAGCAATGTGTTCATGTGCGGTTCTGGCACTCACCCCGGCGGTGGCGTTAGCGGAATTCCAGGTCACAATTCAGCAAGAGAAATACTAAAAAAGATCTGATGTTTCCCGGGAGAAGATTGTGTCCGCCCGGCCCGGAACTAACTCACCAGGGGTAGGTAGACAGTAAAAGTAGACCCCTTGTCTACCTGACTCTTGACCTCGACTCGCCCATGGTGTTTTTGAGCAATGTGTTTGACGATAGATAACCCGAGTCCTGTTCCGCCCTTCTCTCTTGAACGAGCTCTATCGACACGATAGAAACGCTCAAATATTCTCTGCTGAAATTGCTCCGGAATGCCGATACCTTCATCGGTAACTTCAAGTACAGCTAGTTGATTATCCACGACAAGGGTAAATCTGACGGAACCACCGGCACTTGAATACTTGATCGCATTATCAGCCAAATTCATTACCATTTGGTGAAGTGCTTCTCTATCCCCGACCACAGACAGGTCATCTTCAGGTAAATCTGTTTCGATCGAAACTCCAGCAAGGTCAGCATCTTCCAATATGTCATCTCTTACTTCTGTTAAGAGTGCTGAAAGGTTAACAATCTCTTCCAGCACTTCTGATGAAGCGGAATCAAAGCGCGATAATTGAATAAGGTCCTGGACAATATTACTAAGCCGAGTTACCTGAACCCCGGTTCTTTGTATGAACTTCCGCAGCACATCGGCAGGCATGTCCGCATCATCAATTATTGTTTCTACAAATCCCCGAATGACAGATATCGGCGTCTTCAGTTCGTGTGACGCATTCGCTACAAAATCTCGCCTAACCTGTTCAAGATGGAACACATCTGTCACATCTTGAAGAACAACAACAACTCCCGCCAGATCAAAATCTTGACCGGGTTCCTGGTCAAGTGCCTGACCATCACGTAATGGGAGAACGGTAATCTCAATCTGTCGATCATTGATCGTGGCAGTAGACTCGATACTGGTTTTTGCCTTCAGGCAATTTGCAACGCTTTTATTAATCTCAGGAATACGAACAATATTGGGTAGCCTTTGTGCCAGCAGACTATCATCCGGGACTTTTAGCATATTTCTGGCTGCCTGGTTGACATGGAGG
>CAZAZB010000217.1:0-7110 GCA_964489485.1 uncultured Pseudomonadales bacterium
ATTGTTGATGGCAGCATAGATGATGCGATCAAATACCTTAGATTTGCAATCAGGCTACAACCGGACTTTTCCGATGCATGGACTAATATGGGCGCAGCGCAACGTCGTTCAGAACAGTATGATCTTGCGGAATTTAGTTATCAGAGAGCACTGCAACAGGATCCTGGAAATTATTCTGCATTGAGTAATCTCGGCTGGTTTTATCAGTTCAGGGGACGAGACCGGGAGGCGGCTGAGATCGTTGAACGAGTGCACCAATATCGTGACCGAAACCCTTATTTCCATTACTTCAAAGGACGGGTAGCATTCGAGCAGGGTGCATATCAACGGGCGCTTGATGAAATCCAGAAGTCGGTAAAACTGAAACGTGATGAACCGGATTTTTATACCACGCTCGCCCAGATTCATGAGCGGATTGGAGATACCGAACAAAGCCGGAAAATGTTGGCGCTTGCCGACAGATATAAAAGCGCTGAACTAAAAGCACCGGAACGAAGAATGAATCATCGTTACTGGACGATGAGTACAACGGTGTTACCGACGCCCTAGAAATACTGCCTGGACTCTCCCGCAAGTGAGTCATTCGTGTTAACTTCTAGGCAACACCCTTCTTTGGATCACTTTATCATCATGTCCCTTCGCCTCGATAAACCATGGACGCCGCTGACGACAGAAAATATTGCGCTGGTTAAGGGGCAGCTTGGTGTCTACCAACTGGGTTCAGAAAGCGAGGGTGTTACCTTCATTGGCTGTGCCGACGCGCGGACGCTGTTTGGACTCAATAGTGCGCTAAGAAGTCATCTCGATGCGAAACTATCCGGGATCTGTTTTCGCATAGAGGTAACCAGCGCCTACCAGACGCGCTATAGAGAGTTGCTAATGCTGCACTATGCAGACCATGATCAGTATCCTCGTGACAATACGATAGCGGACCTCCCGCGCCTCGGGCGCTTGTCACCCGGATAACCAACACGAAACCGGCACCAGATCGCGAGGACATATATGAACTTACAGCAGAGTGATGAACAGAAACTAATCGTATCCATGGTGCGCCGCTTCGTACATGAAGAAATCGTCCCGCTGGAAATGAACCTGGATACCGATGCTGATTCCCTCGAACCAGCGGATAAAGAACGGTTGGTGGCGAAAGTAAAAGAAATGGGTCTGTATGGGATGGACATCCCGGAAGAGTTTGGTGGCCCTGGCATCGATATGGTTACCCGCACGCTGATTGCCATTGAAATGTCTCAGCACCGTGCCGGGCTTTATGCGCCCTGTTATGGCGTATTTGGCGGGGCGGGTCTTGCGCAACTCTATGAAGCAGATGAACGTCAGAAAGAAAAGTATCTCTTCCCAACGCTAAGGGGAGAAAAGAAAGGCTTCTTCGGCCTCACGGAACCGTCAGGTGGATCTGACCCTGCCAGGGCGATTCAAACCAGGGCTAAGAAAGATGGAGATGATTGGGTTATTAACGGGTCGAAAATCTTTATTTCCGGAGCGGATGTAGCAGACTACGGGCTCGTGTTTGCCAGAACCTCGCCGGACAAAGGCAGAGGCGGCGTCACCTGTTTCATCGTGGATACTGACACACCCGGTTTTCATGTACGTCGGATAGTGCACACGCTACGGTCGGCACATTATGCAACCGAATTACAGTTCGAAGATATGCGGGTGCCGGAGGCCAATATTCTCGGGCAGTTAAACAAAGGATTCTCTATTGCCAACGATCGCCTTTCGCGCCAGCGTATTCCTTATTCGGCAGGCTGTATCGGGGTCGCAGTCAAAGCACATGAAATGGCACTGGAGTACGCTAAAATCAGGGAAACATTCGGGGCGCCCCTGTCTTCCCGTCAGTCTATCCAATGGATGCTGGTCGATAACGAAATCGATATTAAGCAGTCCCGATGGGTAACGCTTGAGGCGGCAGACATGGCGGATAGAGGTGAGCCTTTTCGCAAAGAAGCCGCCATGGCAAAGCTGGTATCAACAGAAGCAGCGAGTCGTGTCGTTGATAGATGTATGCAGATTCATGGTGGTTACGGTGTCACCAAGGATTTTCCTTTTGAGAGATGGTATCGCGAAATGCGAATCCGGCGAATCGGTGAAGGGCCGAATGAGGTCCAAAGACATATCATCGCTCGGGACATCATTGGCAGTAGCCTCAGGTAAAGGAAACGCGTGGAACTTAATACATTAACAACCATTGCCGGGATCGGTCTGCTAGCAGCAATTGCTCAATGGGTCGCCTGGTGGGTACGGCTGCCGGCTATTCTATTCCTGCTCTTGTTCGGAATCGTTGCAGGGCCTGTGCTGGGGATACTTGATCCTGATGCGCTATTTGGCGACCTTCTCTTTCCGCTGATCTCCCTGTCGGTCGCGGTTATTCTGTTTGAAGGTAGCCTGACACTCCAATTTTCCGAACTCAAAGTAGTCGGGTCAACCGTCCGAAACCTTGTTTCCATTGGTGCTCTGGTGACGCTTGGGACGACGAGTCTTCTGGTGCATTATCTGATTGGGTTTGATTATAAGCTATCCCTTCTGTTCGGTGCTGTGGTGGTGGTCACAGGCCCTACTGTTATCGTTCCGATGCTGCGAACGGTCCGGCCGAACAAAAAAATTGCTGATATCTTGCGCTGGGAAGGGATTGTCATTGATCCTCTGGGTGCCTTGCTCGCGGTGTTGGCATTCAATTTCTATATTTCAGATAGAGCTGGCAGTGTGGCGGAATCGACCATACAACTCTTCTTAACAATGGTCTTCGTCGGTGTGCTGCTTGGTTGTGCCGCAGGCTTCGGACTCGGTGCCATGTTAAAACGACACTTGATTCCTGAGTATCTCAGAAGCCCGATTACCCTGTTGTTGGTCTTTGTCGTTTTTGCACTTTCGGAATCGCTGTCCCATGAGTCAGGATTGCTCGCAGTCACAATTTTTGGAATGGCTCTGGCAAACCAGAAGGAACTGGATGTCAGCGATATCCTTGATTTCAAGGAAAGTCTCAGTGTCGTTTTGATTGGCGGGCTATTTGTGATTTTGGCAGCGAGGCTAAACCTTGATGCGTTATTCTCCATTGGCTACGAAGCGCTATTATTGTTGGCCGGTGTTATGTTTCTGGCAAGACCTGTTTCTGTCTTTGTTTCCAGTATTGGTAGTGATCTGACATTTCAGGAAAAATTACTACTGTCGTGGATTGGTCCCAGAGGAATAGTTTGTGCGGCCGTTGCAGCAGTATTTGCCATACGCCTTGTCGATATTGGTGCGCCCGGTGCAGACATGTTCGTACCTCTGGCTTTTTTAATCATCATTGGGACAGTCGTGATTCAAGGCACGACATCCAAAAGGATTGCCCATTGGCTGGGGGTTCGTGATCCGGCGCCATCGGGTTTTCTGGTTGTTGGCGGCGGCCGGGTAGGGCGTATGCTCGCCAAAGCGTTACAGGAGCAAGACGTTCGCGTCGTCGTAGCCGATAGTGATTGGGAGAACATCAGCCATGCCAGAATGGAAGGTCTTGAGACCTATTTTGGTAATCCCGTATCAGAACATGCTGATCGGTATCTTGATTTGAGCGGTATTGGGAAGTTGATCAGCATTACGGGTCGAACAAACTTTGATGTGGTGGCGAGCCTTCATTTCAGGTCGACATTTGGTGCGCAGAATGCCTATGAGCTACCCACATCTGCTGAAGGTGAACAGGTGGATAAGCATCGTGTGTCAACAAAGCTTCGTGGCCAGAGAATGTTTGATGAAGGTGTTACTTACAATGTCATCCTGGGGTGGATGGATTCTAGCGCGGCTGTACGTGTGACGACATTGAGCGAGGAGTTTGGTTTTGATGACTATGCCGAACAGTATGCAGGAAGGTTTATTGCATTATTTATGGTAGATGATACTGCGAGGATCAGGGTCATCACGACCCAATCGGATTTTGTACCTGAATCTGGATGGAAGCTTATAAGCCTTGTTAAACCAGAAGAAAATGATATTCCAATTCAGGATTAAAATGTAGTTGCCGAATATTTTTGTTACCTTGGTGTCGAATCTGAATTCGACGGGTAGCTTATGACACTTTCTGCGCAACGACAATCTACCTATCCGTAAACGGATGATAGCCGGGAAACAATTGCTGCAAGATCTTTGGCGGAGCTGCCCCTCACTGAGTCAGTTGGACAATTGCAGGATTGGAATCTTCATCTTTTCATGCGTCCAGCAGCAGAAGGCTCCCCTCGTTTTGGAAACCCAATACTGCCCAGTGACATTTGTTACGCGAGTGCCTGGATGCAGGGATTGGTTCCGTGGATCGGTAATAAGGTATCAAAAGCCACGATTTCTTCTTTCGGATTTGGTGATATTCATGCCGTATGGAGGCATTTTGTCAAAGATGGTAAACCGGTTGCATTAAACTACTTTGCTGTGGGTGATGCTGCCTAAGGACAAACCCGCTTTATGGTCGTGGTTGTAGTGTTGGGATACATCATGCGCGCCTTCTGGAAAAGACTAAACTGATCGATCGCTAGCAGAGCAGAAACCAGTGGTAAATGGGGGAAGATCGAGCAGGGGGACCGGCGTCGCACCTGCCCAAATTAGCTAGTTCGGTTTGCGTGCGCGAATTAGAAATCGATCTGTTTTGCCGCGTATAGAAGCATCGAATACCATCTTGTCATGAGCATCGTCGGGATTCATGAGCATGTTACTTTCTTCAACCTCGAAACCGGCTTTTTCAAGTGTCTCCCTGACCAGCGCGACATCGATTCGGTGCATGGACTTATTGTCCATTCCCGGCATTCCTCTGTGATCAATCACACCGAAAATACCACCGGGTTTAAGCATGGCGAATACCAATTTTGATGTTCCCAGCGCCGCTTCCGGACTGCTGCCATTGTATATATCATGAAAATTGAGTGCTGTGAATGCAATGTCAACACTATTGGCTGATATTTGCATTTCATCGATCGGCATATCAAGACGTTCCACATTCGCCAACCTGCCGTCGAGTCGTTCAGACAGAGCTTTCTCGTTTGCGCCGTCCCTCATCTTCAGGATTCTATCCGGGTTCTGCGCGTAGACTTTACCACTGTCGCCAACGGCGAGAGACATCACTTCCGTGTAGTAGCCGCTAGCAGCGATAAGATCCACGACCGTCATGCCTGGTTTTACACCCAGGAAGTCGACAACCATTGCGGGTTTTCTGCCCATGTCACGTGTTCTGTCTGCTGCTGAGCGGGATGAGTCCGCGAGGGCCATCATCAGATGCTTTTTCATCTTCCCATGCATATCCGCTTTCATGTCATGGTCCATGTCGTGTTGCTTATCATGATCCATCTCTTTTGACATATTTCCTTTTTCGCCATTGTAGTTGCTTGTACAACCAGAGATGACAAAGACTGTCGTAAGAAGAGCGACCGATAATGGTTTTCCGATTCTAGCGATAAGATCGTACATGGGGGATTCCTGTAAGGGTTTTAGACAGTCTATAACAATCATTGTGATACGCGGTAGTCGAGAATGTGGTGCATTGTTAATGACGTCACATCCAATACACATCGCAGGGTAGGATCAATCTGCCAGACCAAATAGATTCCTATATGATGGCGCAATTCAACATCAATCCAGGTTAATGACTCAAAATACCCTGAAGCCAAATCTCGGTGTCGTTCATGAGACGAGGCAGCTATTTCATCTGGCATTCCCATTGATGGGTGCACAGTTAGCGCAGATGGGGATGGGTGTGGCCGATGTGGTGATGGCGGGGCAATACTCATCTACAGATCTCGCAGGTGTTGCGCTAGGGGGTAGTATCCTGTGGCCTGTCACCTTGTTCGTGATGGGACTGATTCAAGCGGTGACACCAACGGTATCTCAGTTAAATGGTGCGCGTGACTATTCCGAGATTGGCGAGGTCATTCGCCAGGGTATTTGGATTGCAATTACAGGCGGGTTCATTGCTGCACTGGTGCTGAACAATGTCGCGCCCATCTACTATTGGATGGATGTAGATCCAGCCGCGATTGCGATCTCTGTACCCTATCTGGAAATGGCATCTTATGGGATTCCTGGTCTTATGTGTTTCTTCTGTTTGCGATTCCTGGCAGATGGGATGGGCTTCACGCGGCCGGCATTCATTATTTCAGTGTGCGCCCTGATGTTAAAAATCCCGATGAACTATGTGCTTATTTATGGAAAGCTTGGTCTGCCGGAACTCGGCGGTGTTGGCTGTGGCGTCGCGCAAGCGATTATTATGTGGTTCCAACTGGCGTTGATCTTATTGGTGGTCACCAGGAAACGGTTTCATCAGACGGGATGGATGAGCGGATTCTCAGGACCAAATTGGCCGCGTATTAAGGCGCTGCTGATTATCGGCTTACCCATCGGCACAACAATCTTTGCGGAAATTGGTCTCTTTTCATTGACCACGCTGTTACTCGGCAGGTTTGGAGCGGAGGTGGTTGCCGCCCACAATATCGCAATCAATATTAACGGTGTCATGTTTATGCCGCCGATGGCATTAGGAATTGCTTCAACCATCCGCATAGGTTTCCGCATCGGTGCAGGCGAAATCAAAGAGGCAAGGATGACAGCCGCCATCGTCATTGCTTCAACAATCCTGGTGGCAGTTACCGGATCGCTGCTCATCTTCTTCTTTCGCGTTCCCATGGTTCATGTCTACACCTCTGAGGCAGCGGTGGCTGACCTCTCGATCATTCTGCTGATGTTCGTCGTCTTCTTTCTGGTATTCGATGCTTTCCAATCCACTGCGGTTGGCGCGCTTCGTGGTTTTAAGGACACTCGAACACCCATGTGGATCGCGCTATTCAGTTATTGGGGTGTTGGCCTTCCTGTAGAGTGCATCCTGGGTTTTGGGTGGATAGGAGAGCCCATGGGTGTGTACGGGTTCTGGCTGGGGTTAGCCTCAGGTGTGGGAACAGCTGCTATTTTACTGGGATTCAGGTTGTGGCGTGTGAGTGGGGATGTGGCGATGATTCGACGGCTGTCCTCATTGTAAGGTTCTGACAGATATATAACGCATTCACGGTTGTTTAACTCAGGAGGTCGACACTTCTGTCTGCAAAACCAGCGCCAGCTTCCGTGTAAAAATCAAAGACAACGTCGATACCC
>CAZAZB010000218.1:0-7083 GCA_964489485.1 uncultured Pseudomonadales bacterium
TGGTCCTGGCCTGCAAACGAAAATATTCCGAACATGTGAGAATGGAATATTTAATTTATAAAGCCTTTGCTCTGATCTCAGACAACAGCTTCAAGGTCCGCTGGCTCGATCTCAGCTTTGTGGACGGCAAAAAGATACGTCAGAGCCCGGGATTTTTTATCGAACAAAAAAAGCAGATGGGTAAAAGGCTGGGAATGACACAGGTGCAACAAAATGGAGTCTCGCCCAGCAGACTTGATCCACGCGCCGCCGCTACCGTTGATATCTTTCAGTTTATGATCGGGAATACAGACTACTCCAATATGAAAGCACCTGAAGGCAGTAATTGTTGCCATAATATCAAACTCATGGCACAGGGAACCCAACCGATGACTGGATATATCCCCGTACCCTACGACTTTGATAATTCCGGGCTCATTAATGTCTCCTACGCAGTACCACCGGCGGTGATCGGGACAAATTCTGTGACCAAGCGCAAATATCGGGGGCTTTGCATGTTCGGTGATCAGCTACTGGAAGTTGTTGATACATTCACCGACAGGCAGCTAGAACTGAACGCATTGTTTCTGCAAGACCCAGTACTGCAAAAACGTTTTCGCTCAAAGACTGCCAGGTATTTGGATGGATTTTTTAAAATCGTGCAATCTGAAAAAAAACTGGATAGATATATTACTACTGCATGCAGATCTTGAAGTCGTCTTAACACATCTGTCAGTTCGCCCGATAATGATCGCCAGTTTCATAAATCGTTATTTTTCCTTTGTCTTCTTTACCCTCATCTGCAACGACTAGCGCGCCTGATGGAAAAAAACCTAATCCTTCAGGTTGGTGGTGGCGTTTTTTCTTCATCTGCAAAGAGGTGATGAACTCACCTGCCGAGTTGACCTGAATTAGCAGCCGTTCTTTGCCTGCCAGCATCACATAACCACCGAACTGTGTAGATATAGCGGTAAAGCGAAGCTTTTTATCAAACCACGCGAAGGGTATGTCAAACAGTTTCGTGACCTCCTGACTGACTAAATCAAATCTAAAGACTGAGAGGAAGTCGGCATCTTTATCGTACATTCGCTTACAAGCCAGGACCAGACCGCCAGCCTTCAGGTCAGGTGCCAATCCTTCAATCTCACAAATATCTTCAAGACCGGTATTAAATACCTGATAGTCATCAATGATTCCCGTGCGCCCAACACCATTGCTGATGCGATAAATTTTCCCGCCACTACTAACAAGAAAAATATTTATCCCAATGCGGGCAATGCCCTCCAGGTCCTCCTTCAAGGCAGGGTCGCCTAGTTGGAAGTGCCGGGAGACGCCGCCCGTTTCCCGATCAAATGCGAAAGTTATCGCCAGTTCATCGTTATGTATGAGGATAGTCCGATTATCCACTACTGCGATACCGGATACTTCATGAAGTGCGGCAGGCAACCGCCACTGGGTTCTATGTTTTTTCCCTGGCGAATAGGCATCGAGGGATTCGGGAAGAGATGGCTCCACTTCGCCACTGGATTGCGTGCTTACCCAGAGTGAGCTCGCCAGAACCAGAGCGCTAAAGAGGATCGTTGCTGCCAACAGGCTTTTCGGTCTGGTTTTCATCTGTGTCCAGGTCTTTCAAGACCGATTCACCCCGTACCCAGTTATGGGCAAACCACCGATTGCCCGACGCTGCCTCTGCATATTGTAATTGCCAGAGCATGACCACCGTGAAATTGAAAAAGATCGAAATCACCGCAGCGATTTCAAGCGCACCGATACCTGCTGCGAGCCCAACGCCGATTGACATGAAAATGTAAATCGCATCAAGCGTATCATCCAGGGTTAATCTGAACCGAACACCCGCAACAATACCCGCCAGACTAAAGGCCAGTGCCAGACTGTTTTCAACAATAATGACAATACCTGCGACCGCTAATGGCAAGAGCAGGAGCGTCAGGACAAAAGCCTGCTCCTTGCCACGTCGACGCCGTGCACCCATATAAACCCAGGTGACTGGTTTCATCAGGATCAGCACACCCAGCATACTGAGCGTAAGCCTTAATGCTTTATCCAATGGCTCCCAACTCACCAAAACGGATTGACCAGTGACGAAGCTATTCGCATCGATAGAGCCCGATGCACTTCCTCCTAATGGCAAAAAGACCATCACCTCGGGGAAGGCAAGAAGAAACAATGCGATCACTGTGCCCAGAACAAAATAATATCCGAGCAGACGGATTAGAGGTACGAATGACTGCACACGGGTGTCCAATTACCTGACAGGTCCATAGAGTATGTGACCTTAACACGACAGGGTCAATCCATAAGGAAATTCACTATCTATACAAGCTCACCCCTGCGAACTCATTCAGGTTCAGGTTCTTCATCCGACAACAGGTCATCTAATGTTTGTACAAAACCTTCATAGACAAGGCTGGTCACCTGGAAATCCCACTCGGCCAGCGAATCAAATTCAGTCGCGGCATCTACTCTACCCACACCGTCCACGCTATCCCCTGTATCAAACGTACGGTTCGCTGTGATATGTAGCCACTGAGCGCCGTCGAACTCCGCGCTATTGACTGTCAGTTGAACATCGGAATCGACCTGATAAATCGTTTCAGTTGCCTCTGATGTTGACCATTGTTCATCACGATGCGGCATCACGTCTTGAAGTCGAAGACTGGATAAGGACCTGGGCAGGTCATTTGTGATTGAAGGGTACTTCAACGTCCTGCCTTCTGGCACATCGAGCAATTCAAAATCATCCCCTTCTTCCTGTCGAACTAATTTGAAGAGGCGATGACCTGAAGAGTCCCTTTGTTCAACGCTATTGATCCTGCCCGAATCTATGTCGATGAGAATGGGCTCAAGCCATGCCGCGGGAGACGCGTCTGTATCAATATCCTTGTCGATCAACCAAACTTGTTTATCATCGGGCCGACGGACAAACTTCCCTGATCTGCCCGCGGCTGATTTACCTATCAATACAGAAAATTCGTAGTCTCTGGCGGAACCCGAAACGAGTAAAGCCTTACTGTTTTCTGTCGACAGGTCAGTAACATTCAGGCGCGAATAGTTTTCTGGCCGGGTCGTTTTCTTTTCCGTCACCCTGATATCACTGAGCTTTTTGACCAGCATGGAGAGCTTTGATAAATCTGCAGGATAATTATTCCGGGCAGGCAACACCCACAGACCATTCTGTTTTTCTACCTGAACGGAATCTGAGGCGCTGCGAATCTCTATGCTAGTCAATTTATCGAGATTTTGTTTTAGGTCAGGAAAAAACAGACCGCGAGAGTCATCTCCAGTATCCTCTCTTTGCTGCACAGACATCAACAAGGTTGCCATCACGGCAATGGCTAATAGCGACACATTTCTTAATGTCATCCCCTTGCCTCCTTGCTGCGGCTTAGTCGCAAATAATGAAGGCCAAGTAGCAATAGTGTCAGTAATAAAGGCACCAATGCGATATTTAGGAACTTCAGTGTTGCACCAAGAGACTCTATATCATCATTGAGTTGATGACGGACCTGCCTCAGCTCCTTGCGTATCCGCAACTTTTCTTCCTGAAATTGCACGAGTGTTGCCTCCTGTTCTGGACTCAGGCTCAACAGGCCTCCAGCATTTTCATTTGATTGTAGCTCACCCAATTTTCTTTCCGTATCGGACAGTTCAACTTGTAAATCCTCCGCACTCTTAAGGTAACGCGCCTCTGCTTCTCGTCTCAAATCTTCGACCAGGGTGAATGGTCGAGAGAACCGCCCTCTGTTACGAATACTGATCAATGCAGAACTGCCGACAAGATTATCCAGAGCGTTGACAACAAAGTCGCCATTATTGGCCCAGGGTGATGCCACCCGCTGACCAAAAAACTCCTGAACTTGCACCCAGAGTCTATCCGTTAGCAGATCCGTATCTGCCACAAGTATGACATGCAGATCATCAGTGCTGGATTTAAACATCGTCCCGGTATCGGCCAATCCACCAGGGAACGCCGTGTTCGCAGTACCAGAGAGCCTTGCAGCGACCATATAGTTCTCCCCGGTCGGAGAAAACGACTTCTGCAGATCTGCAGGATTCGCCAGAAACTGGAATTGCAGACTATCCATCGGCATGGAGACATCACTGGACGTAATTAGAGCACTCACTTGCACACTGGCATCTTCGTCCACATCGATAATCCCGGCTGTCGCCAGATTCACAGTTTCCAGTCCATTCGTGACGACATCCTGATCATCAAGATTCTCAATTCCCATACCAAGAATCGCGAGATGTCGAACCGGAGAACCATCGACTCCCGAAACGGATAAGGCTGTTTGGGCATCACCTAAAACGACCCCTTGTCGCAAGCTAACACCCCAATTCACCATCAGGCGATTTAAATCTGAAGACTGGCTTGTCGGTATTGAAGGCATCATCGGGTTGGCCTGTGCCGGCCTATCCGTCTCTGCCAGCGGATCTACAAATGCTAGTAATTTTCCACCATTCATGACGAATTGATCGATAGAAAATAACATCGATTCACTCAAGTTTTTTGGATGGATAATGAAGAGCAGTTCAATATCTTCGGGTAGCTCCGTTGCAGTATCATCGATCTTTTCGATGGAAAACATCTGCTCTAACTGGGCAATCACCATCCACGGCGGCGTACTGGAAAAGCTGTTCATATCAACCGCACCCTGAACAGGCAAACCGGAAAGAAGCCCTACCCTGGGCTTATCAACGACGATTAGCCCCTGAATCAGTTTGCTAATTTCGTATTCCAGGAATTCCTCCTTGTCTGGCTGGAAAAAAGAGATGACAGCCATATCATCAATTGCATTGGTTCCTGCCAGACCAAAATAGAGTTCATCACCGGCTGTCGATACCGGTATGCTCTGCAAGCCAAACTCTGTAGCCTGATCTTCTGCATCAGAGAAGGGTTCCGGGTCTATCACTCGCAGGTTTATTTTGCCCTCGCTCTTGAGTTCATATTCTTCTAATAATTCCTGTACTCTAACGGCATAGGCCCTGAGAGAAGTGAGATCTTTACTGGCAGCTTGTGAGAAGAAAAAGTACAGATTGATAGGCTCGTCAATTGACGACACAATCTCTTTGGTTCCGTCAGAAAGCGTGAACAGATTGTTCTCTGTCAGGTCAACTCGAACATTGCTGAAAATAGAATTGTTCACCAGGGTGAATGTCAGGAATGCTGCGACTAACAGCAGGATCACGGAGGTTGTATTTAATTTTTTCATCATGATTAATCCGCCTGTTTCATTTCAATAACGACAGTCGTCAATGCAAGCCAGAAGGCGATCATGGACAGGAAATACAACACATCACGCATGGACAAAACCCCTTTAGCGACTGATGAAAAGTGTGTGAGAAAACTCAAACTCGCCAGAGTATCAATCAGAATTGCGGGAAGCCAATCCTTGAATGCGTTTAGCACAAGCGGAAAGCCCGCAAGGATGAAAATCAGACAGACGACACCACTGACAATAAAAGCGATCACCTGACTCTTGCTGAGTGCAGACGCCCAGGCACCAATGGCAAGGAAGCCACCCGCCATCAACCAACTTCCTAGATAACTCGCGAAAATAACACCATTATCTGGATCACCAAGATAGTTGACTGTTATCCAAATTGGGAATGTCAGCATTAACGCAATGCCAGTGAAGCTCCACGCCGCCAAAAACTTACCGACAATAGCTTCATGGTGCGCTATAGGCAATGTCATCAACAGTTCTATGGTGCCCGTTTTACGCTCCTCCGACCACATTCTCATGGACACCGCCGGTACCAGAAAAAGATAAAGCCAGGGATGAAATCCGAAGAAGGGCGTCAAGTCAGCCTGCTGTCGTTCATAGAAATTACCGAGATAAAAAGTGAAAACCCCCGAGAGAATCAGAAATATCAGAATGAAAACGTAGGCAACCGGCGTCGCGAAGTAACTGGCAAACTCTCGTTTCATGACAATATGAGTGTTCAGCATGCTCGGGCCTCCTCGGTGATTGTCCTGAAAACATCATCCAGACGACCCCTTTCCTGATATAGGCCACTAATGTCCCAATCTTCTTGTTTAAGGATCTCTATCAACCGGGGCAGGAGACTGCCATTACGTTGCCTTGGGATAACCAGTAGAGAACAACCCTCTATCTCCACCTTCTGAACGGCATCTTCATCTTTGAATTGACGAACCGCTTCTTCCAGATGTGTTTCAAGATCGAATTTCAGTGTTACGGCTTCATGATAGCGGGACATCTGTTCCAGCTCACTCGGTGAACAGTCTGACACGATTCGCCCATTCGCGATGATCACGGCTCTTGTGCAGACAGCCGTCACCTCTTCCAGAATGTGTGTCGAGATGATGACAATTTTATCTTTCGACAATCCTCTGATCATTTCCCGCACTTGATGTTTCTGGTTCGGGTCTAACCCATCTGTCGGTTCATCCAAAATAAGTATGTCGGGATCATGGATGATGGCCTGCGCCAGTCCGACTCTCCGTTTGAACCCTTTAGACAAGGTCTCTATTCTCTGGTCGAGAACAGAATCGAGTGACATGAGAGTGGAGACCGCTTTAACTCGATCAGTGCGTTCCGATTTCCGGAAACCACGTACTTCAGCGATGAAGGCAAGAAAGCCTCTCGGGGTCATCTCATCATAGGCCGGTGTTCCTTCCGGAAGATAACCGATATGCCTTTGTGCAGTGAGTCTGTCGTCTTCAATATCGCTACCCCAGATACTCGCGCTACCCTGGGTCGGCTTAATGAAACCCGTAAGCATCTTCATCGTTGTCGATTTCCCTGCACCATTAGGCCCCAGAAATCCGAGAATTTCTCCGGGCACAACCCTAAAGGAAATATCATCTACAGCGACAAATTCCCCAAACTTCTTCTGCAAGTTCTTTACTTCAATCATGCAACTCCCTATTTCATTCACTCGTCTATAGATCACGCTTAAACCGGTTCAATGAACAGATCACTTTTTTGGCTCGGTATTCTAATTATCTTGATCGATTGAATCAAAACTCGACTTTTCTTATACAATTTTCCAGGCAACGTTATTCCAGTTACCGCCTTTCCAAACAAATAGATGACAGGCACCGATCCAATCAACAGG
>CAZAZB010000219.1:0-7081 GCA_964489485.1 uncultured Pseudomonadales bacterium
CAAGCGTTAGCACAGTCCACGACTCAAATACATGTCTGTCCAATTTCCTGAAGCAGTCTTTGTCCTACCATGGCATTTGCCTCACCTAGATTACCGCAGTAGAGTGCCTGCATGTCCTGTATGGTCAGTCCCGCATCATCAAGCGCCATTAATGCCGCCTGGGCACCGAGTTGGGGTACTGTTTTCTCGGGAAATCGACCGAACTTGATCATGTCGATACCCATTACATATACATCACTCATTTCATTCTCCTCATCATTTTGACTGGCTGTTTTGTCTGGCTGTTCCGCTCGATTACGCGGCCGCCGCCGGTTGAAAAAAGTAGCTGATGTAGCTATTACCATCTGAATCTTTTCTACCCAGTGCATCCCCGAAAACAACCTCTACTGGCATATCAAATTCAATATTGGCCGGGTCTGGTTCTACATTGATGAGATTCCCCTTGACCGTACCACCGCCTTCCAGATCGACGATGGCTGAAATATAGGGCACCTCAATACCTGGAAAGGTCCTGTAGACGATTGAGTAAACGTAGAGCTTGCCCTTATTCGAGAGGCGCGTTGCTTCAAATTTCCCCCTTGCACCGCAGCTGGAACAATTTTCCCGCTCACCCAGGTAAACCGCACCACACTCACGACACTTTTGCCCTTCAAGATATGGATCATCACCACCCGCCCCTTTGAGCCAGTCAACAACCGGCAATGGACTCGCGACTTCCGCTTTTTCAGACATATTCATCTCGCCTCAATATTGACAATACCCAAGAGTAAACCCCATAGGGGCTGACTTACAAGTGTCACGGGAATCCAATTAACGCTGTGAATCACTCACCAAAGGACGAGTACCTGCGACAAAAATAGCACAAGCGACCAACCCCGAGACAGACGCGACCATAAAGGAGAGAGAATAGCTTGGATCCCGGGCAGACAAGTAGCCCAATAGGGATGGACCAGTGGATATACCCAGTATGGTGATAAAGTTTGACCATGAAAATATCCGGCTGTAGTGAACAAGACCATAGACCTCGGCGATCAAGAGCGGTTGTAGCATCAGTAGATTCCCGACGGTGACACCAAACAGGACAAGCCCCAGGATAAGTACCGTAACATTTGGCGCGAACGCAATCGTTGCAAAGGCAACACTCTGCAATAACATCATAGACACAGTCATTTTGGTGGTGGAAAAAATGTCGATCATGACACCACCTGCGAGCCTGCCCAGCATGCTCAACAATGGCACAATGGCGATGGCATAGGCCGCATCAGCGGATGTGAGATGCTGGCTTATAACACCATACTGGTGCGCGATACCGCCAACCTGGGCAAGCATGACAAAGAGGAAGGATATACTCAGCGTCCAAAAATACCCCTGCCGCATTGCGCCACTGAGTGTCATACCATTCGTCAATGCTGCGCCTTTCCCCATTACCGTTGCACCATCTATTTCGAGTCCCATAATCCCGGGACTCGAACGTAGGATAACGAGGCAGGCTGGCACAACGCCTAACATATAAAGAATGGCCAACCAGGGACTCGCGCCAACGATACCGCGTTCAGCGACCAGAAAAGCGCTCATTGGGGTAATGACGACACCTCCTATCGAGAGTCCCGTTGAGGCAATAGATAGGGCCCTTGCCCGACCACGATTAAACCAGCGCGCCACCAGCGTTGTTGCCGGCAGTATGCCTGAGGCACTGAATCCAATGCCGAAAACAAAATACACCAGATAGAGCTGCCAGATTTCAGAGACATAGGAGAGTGAAAACAAAGACAGGGATGCAAGAATCGCCCCGGTGGTAATAATAAGGCGCACATCATGCTTTTCGAGCAATGCGCCAATCACAATTCCGGACACACCGCTGACAAGAAAGAACAGGGAAACCGCACTGGATGCAACAGCTACCGGGAAACCTCGTTCATTGACCAGGGCACTTAACAAGACAGAGTGATTATAGAACCCCAACCCGGCAGTAAAGGTCAGGATGACAAAAAGCGCTGCGACTATCTTCCAACCATAGAAGAGAGTTGCGCTAGGCTGGCTATCCGATCTCTGACTAATGATTCAATCCCCTGATGTGCATCCGTTATGGATCCCTGACCGATAATTGCCAATATATCATGGGCAGTCAGGGCTAATTGAATTGTCTCGCCTGCCTCCCTATGAGAGAGTGTCAGATTAGACACTCAATAGAGATAACCAATAGATGACGAAGATTCTTACCCTCTGTGGCAGCGCCCGATCCGATTCCATCAACAAGAAGACCGTTCTCTGCGTAAGTGATGCGCTCAACAACATCGGCGCCGACGTGACTGTGATCAGTCTTAACGATTATGCAATGCCAATCTACGACGGCGATGAAGAAGCCAGCAACGGTTTACCTGATGCCGCCAGACAGCTGAAGGCTTGCCTGAAAGAACACGACGGCTTTCTGATCGGGTGTCCGGAATACAATGGCTTTATGACACCGCTACTCATCAATGCAATCTCCTGGGCAACCCGGTCAGAGGATGCCAATTTGGATACTTCCTCTTTCATGGGAAAACCGGTTCTGGTGACCAGCAGCTCTCCCGGTCCAGGTGGTGGAACCCGTGCTGCAGTGCACTTAAAGACATTGTTGTCGGGGATCGGATGCATTATCAGCCCGGCTAACTTCATGGTGGCTGGCGGTTTCTCGGCTTTCGATGAGTCAGGAAAGCTTCTCGATGAAGGGACGCAAAACCGTGCGGTGAAAATTGCGGGACAGTTCAATGATTTTGTCACCCGATTAAGTTGATCCGCAACCAAGGAGCTTAATTTAATGCACGACAGGGATACAAGCTGAAGCAGCCCTAATCCTATTCGTCCCTAATCGGCATTATCCGGTTCCATAAAACACCAGCCGATCTCGGGAAAGGCATCCTTCAGTTTCCGCTCCAGATCGTTGATTAGCACCACAGCATCACCGACGGATGTCTCCGGGTTAATCACAATCTTTGCTGCCAACATGACTTTCGGTCCCATTTGCAAGGTGATGGTATTGAGAACACTCTCAATTTGATCGTGCTCTGCGATCAACTCGTTAATGCGTTGTTGCAGATCCGGTTCAGCCGATTTTCCGACCAACAAGCCCTGTAATCGTACCACCAGGAAAAATGCCACCAGTATCAAAACAATACCGATACAAATAGAACCCAAAGCGTCATATATTGGATTGCCTGTCATCCAGGTCAGACTGAGAAAGAAAAATGCGATAACCAAACCAACGATCGCTGCAAAGTCTTCACCAATCACGACGACTATTTCTGCATTTCGCGTGTGAGTCAGCCAATTGAGCAGCGTCTTCTTCCCGCTCATCAGATTAGCCTCGCGGATAGCACCCATCAGGCTCGCGCTTTCAACAACGATCGCTCCGCCTAATATGATCAAGCCAATCCACACCTGGTTGAGTTCGCTATCCGATGACAGTTTATGGACACCTTCATAGATCGAAAACAGTCCGCCAACACTGAACAACATAAGCGCAACAATAAAGCTCCAGAAATAACTTAGCTTCCCGTAGCCAAGAGGATGATGCTCATCCGGTGCTCTCTGCGCACTCTTCAGACCGACATAGAGCAACACTTGATTGCCCGTATCGGCAAAAGAGTGAATTGCCTCCGCAAGCATACTGCCCGACCCTGTATAGATAGCCGTCGCAAGTTTCGCAATGGCGATACAAAGGTTAGCGATAAACGCATATAGAATAGCTTTGACCGGAGAACCCTTTCCTGCAGACATGATTTCTATTCCCGTTTCGATTGGGCGAATAATAACCTGATCCGTAACGATCGACCTACTCATGCGTCTCTAAACCGGTCCCGCCACAAAACTGTTTCATTCAATAAGACGCTGCAACAAAGCAGCGCTTGTTCATAAAGTGGCGTATTTTGAGGTCAGTGAGGGAATATTCTGGTGTCGGATAAGGTCTTAGATGACATGGCAAGTAAACAGACCCAATACGAGAATCTCGTACACGCGTACAGCCCCTGGCTGTATCGGTATGCTTACTGGCTGAGCGGTGAAAAAGCCGCTGCAGAAGACCTTGTACAGGAAACCTTTTTGCGCGCCTGGCGATTTCTGGGTTCTCTCAAGGACGAAGGTTCTGCCAAGAGTTGGCTGACAACTATTCTAAGACGAGAAAACGCCCGGAAGTATGAACGCAAACAGTTTCAGTATTCAGATGTCGAAATGGATTCAATACCCTCGGAAACACAAGATTTTGACACAAGACCTGAGGTCTCCGCCCTTCGTATTGCCTTGAAGGACCTGCCAGAAAAGTACCGTGAACCCCTCGTATTACAGGTATTAGAAGGCTACAGCCTTAATGAAATAGCACAAATGTTTGACCTGCCCAGAAACACCGTTGCGACACGGTTGCACAGGGCAAGACAAAAATTAAAGGTCGTGCTGCAAGGCGAGGTTCAGGAAATCAGGTCATTGAAATGAATTGTATTGAATTTAGACAGCTCAAACTCGCAGACCCCAACGCACCGAGCGAAGAAGCAAACGATCACAAGTCCCGGTGCACGACTTGCGCCGGGTTTGAACGGGATATCCACAGACTGGACGACTCGATTCACACTGCATTATCAGTTGCGGTACCTGAAGGATTTGCGGCCAAAGTGTTACTCAACCAATCCCTACAATCACACCCGCGCAGGCCCACGCGTTGGTACTGGTTGAGTATGGCCGCATCTTTTTTTCTTGCTATCTTCATCTTCCAATTGTCACCCGCTGACGCACTGGATGATGAGATCATCACACACCTGGACAACGAGGCGCACCAGGTTCACGGTAAGACAGGCGACATCGGCGTGCCTGAAATTCGGAGCGTTCTACTGGCCATCGGTGGAGATCTCGACCAGCCTATTGGCAAGGTCACCTATGCATCAAAATGTTTGATGGATGGGCAGCTAGTGGCGCACTTCGTTGTAGAAAACAGTGGTAACCCTTATACCTTGATTGTCATTCCGCAAAGTTCGAAACGACAATTAGTATTCGAGGACGAGCATTGGAAAGGCATTATTACACCGCATGCGACGGGTACCATTGCCATCGTTGCCCATGTCCAGGCAGGCGACATTACGCCCGAACTGCAAAGGCTAAGCCAGCGCTATGGTCGATCGATCAAACGGGCGACTATCTAGAGCTTACAAATTAGAGCTCATAAAACCAGTTCAGCCTCGAGTCAAAGCGATAGCGAGTTGCACAAAGGCTCGTACCCATCCAGTGGTCAAGTCGAGATTAACAGCATCCGGCCAAGTATCTGCAGGATGATGGAACAGACCATTTCGACTAAGAATTGAAATGTAGTTCCCGCCACCATCATAAATATTTCGCGCTTCACCCAGGGGCTTCTCATCCATCGGTGTCTCGCTGTCGACAGACAGGTTGTGGGCACTGACAATAGGCTCAAATATCTTCTTAACGGCAGCGCTGGAGTACTGAATCCTAATTGCCGGCATGACCTGCGCGGCAAAATTAGCACCAAGATGAATCCACATTTGTGCCTCTTTAGCCAGTTCAGGGTTTTTATTCAGATAGTGCTCAAGACCAACATGACCCAGTTCATGTCCGGTATTGGCGGTGAAGATCACATCCCGGTCAGATCCTTTTTCGACCAGAACAGACATCATTTCAAGGAAGCTGGCTAAACCGCCACCTCGCTCGGAAGCACAGGTCCACCAACCGGTTCGTGGCGTCATGATCACCAGTGGGGGTAAATCTGGGTTGGTGCCTTTTAAGGTAGCGCCGACGTTCTTTGCCACCGTGTTAACGTAATGGCATTGGGCGACCAGGTTGGCAGTGCCGCCATCCAGAGCTGACTGTTTAACCCGTTCCCAGAATTCACTCGCTATCTGAATGACGGGTGGCCCGAAGGGTTCCTCATACCGCTCTGCATTAAAAGTTGCAATGCCAGTCTCTGGCATTCGACTATCCGTCACAACCACAATAGCCTTATGCTGCGCTTTATGTCTGGCTTGCTCAATACTCAGTGCAACAGGCGTACCACCATAAGGGAGTGACATGACCACTCCGATGTCTGCATCTGTGCCCAACATCCCCAACGATCCTGTTATGCCTTTAGCTCCCGTATAAAGACAATCGTAAAATGGCACAGCTTCTATACTCAGCGAACCGATGTTGAGCTTCGCCTTATCCACTTTCAGTCGCCTGAATGGGAAAGAACTGATCTCCGGCGTTAAACCCCGTTGCTGGATATGGCCTGCGAGCCAGATGGCGCTCTTGTTATCTACATCCGTGCCGGTACGGTGATAACCTTGCGCTGAATACTCACTAATTATCGTTGAAATTCGCTCTCTCAAATCAGGACCTCCTGCATGAACAAGCGGTAAAATGATGGCGCCCGGCAAGAACGTCGAAGCACACACGCCTTGAACAAACCGTCGCCTTTGCATCTTTTATCCTCGTGGGGTCAAGCGACACCGGGTCATAGAGCAGCCCGGCTTAAATTCCCGGTACAGGGAATCCGCGGCAGAATGTCTCGACTTCAGCCCGGATGGTTTCAATACTCGTTTCATCTTCCGGATTTTGAAGACAGGCAACAATCCACGTGGCAAGCTGTTCCATATCTGCTTCGCCCATACCACGTGTTGTCGCCGCGGGCGTGCCGATTCGAATGCCGCTGGGACGCAATGGCGGATTAGGATCGTCAGGAATAATCTGCTTATTGGTTGTGATCTGAACCTTATCGAGTACTTCTTCTGCAACACGTCCATCCAGACCAAAACTTGCGACGGTATCAACAACCATCATGTGATTGTCTGTGCCGCCTGTAATCAAGGAAACCTGCTTGTCCATCAGCGCGTTCGCCAGGGTTTTGGAATTAACCAAAACCTGTTGAGCATACTGTTTGAACTCATCAGATTGCGCTTTCAGTAGCGTAATCGCTATGGCTGCAACTGCGTTCATGTGGGGTCCACCCTGCAACCCCGGGAAAACGGACTTGTCGATCTTTGATTTGAATTCCTTTTTACACAGAACCAGGCCACCACGGGGTCCACGCAGTGACTTATGTGTCGTCGTCGTCACAATATCAAAA
>CAZAZB010000220.1:0-7057 GCA_964489485.1 uncultured Pseudomonadales bacterium
TGGGTATGGCTACCCACAAAGAAGTCAGAGGCGACACGATTTTCGATCACCTTGCCCTTACCGATGAGATAGGTGACACGCCTGACGCCCATTCCGAAGGGGCCATCCACACCAAAAGCCTTGATAACCTTCTTATTCTTGTCGAATAACAGCGGGAATGGGATATTGAATTGGGACTTAAATCTCTGGTGGCTTTGCTCACTCTGCGGACTGATACCCACAACCTTAACGTCCACATCCAGAATGTCCTCATGCATGTCCCTAATACTACAAGCCTCTGCTGTACAAAGCGGGGTAAAATCTGCGGGATAGAAATAGAGAATTAAGGATTCATCCGCAAGTAAACTGTCCAGGGTTACCACCTCTCCCTGTTCATTGTTCAATTCGAAGTCCGGTGCTATTGCGCCAATCGCTAACATAGACATCCCTCCAAAAAGAGCCCTAACAAGCGCTCAGGCAAATGTAAAAACGCCCTGATCAATAACGACATCACCATGTTGGTTCGCTGTCCGGAACAGTGCACTATTCCCATCAATCCACATTGAGATAGTCAACTCATCGCCCGGTATGACCGGTTTGGAGAATCTGGCCTTCATGGATTTGAATTTCCCCGACTGACCGCCACACAAAGTCTGTAGAAGTGCCCTGCCGGTAAACCCGTATGAACAAAGTCCATGAAGAATCGGTTTGTCAAAACCTCCCATGGCTGCAAAGGAAGGATCAGAATGAAGCGGATTACGATCACCGGAAAGCCTATAGGTTAATGCCTGATCCTCTCTGGTTTTATATGAGACCTGATGGTCTGCATTCCGGGACGGAAATTCGATCTTGTCTGAAGGTCCGCGATCTCCACCGAATCCACCTTCACCGCGACAAAACAAAGTCATGCTGGTGCGGAGCAGCACCTCACCGGTGGCGACATTTTTTGACTCGGAACTAAATGCAAGAACGGCGGCAGAACCCTTGTCGTAGATGCCAGTAATTTCACCAACACTTTCAATTTCACCATCCGCAGGTATTTCTCCTAGTAGTTCGATTCCCTGCTCTCCATGAACCATAAGTGCCGGGTTGAATGTCCCGACTGCTGACATGGGCACACCACCACCGCCAATGATGACAGCAAATGTGGGCAGCACCTGCTGAGCCAGATCTTTGGTATTCTCGGTTGTGTACTGGAGTTCTTCTGTTCCAGCGCCAACACCTACCGCATAAAGTAGTGCATCCTTCGACGTCCAGCTTCGCAGTGTGGATTCACCCTTGGCACCCACAGCATCGGGGTTAATAGGCATCACAATCTCCTTTTCTTTCGATATGGATGGTTAATTCAGCGAGTATAGCACCGCGCTACAAATTGACCTTGAATCGAGGGATAATGGCAATCTGACTTCCTTTGCCTGCTATTCACTTATGACTGACCTACCCCCAAAAGAACAAAAGAAAGAACACAAGATCGTTATCTGTGCACTCTACCACTTCGTACAACTCCCCGATTTCACAGAACTAAAACCGCCTCTACATCAATTGATGGAAGAACAGGCGGTTCGTGGTACTTTGCTCCTGGCAAGGGAAGGTATTAACGGCACCATAGCCGGGTCAAGGTCCGGCATAGATGCAGTTCTCGAATGGCTAAAATCGGATAAGAGATTCGCCGCGATCTGCTGCAAAGAATCCTATACTGATGACATGCCTTTTTATCGTTCCAAGGTTAAGCTGAAAAAGGAAATCGTTACCATGGGGGTTGAAGACATAGATCCCAATGACATCGTTGGCACCTACGTCAAACCACAGGACTGGAACGCGCTAATTTCTGATCCCTCTGTAACACTTGTCGATACACGAAATGACTACGAGGTGCAGATAGGAACCTTTAAGTATGCAATAAACCCGCATACCACATCTTTTCGCGAGTTCCCTGAGTACGCCAAAACGCACCTCGACCCCGACAAAAACAAGAAGGTTGCCATGTTCTGTACGGGTGGTATCCGCTGCGAAAAGTCTACCGCCTATATGAAATCGTTAGGATTCGAAAATGTCTACCATCTGGAAGGCGGCATACTGAAGTACCTCGAAAATGTACCGGAGGAGGAGTCACTATGGGAGGGTGAGTGTTTCGTTTTCGATGACCGGGTGACTGTAGACCACCAGCTTGAGCCAGGTAAATACGACCAATGCCACGCCTGCCGAATGCCTGTTACGGAAGAGGACAAGCGCAGCAATGCCTGGGTTCAAGGCGTAAGCTGCCCACATTGCATCGACAAGCATTCGGACGGCCAACGTGCACGATTTCGTGAACGAGAAAAACAGGTACAACTGGCACAGAAGCGGGGAGAATCACACATCGGCGCCGATGCCGTCACTGCACAACAAAAACATCGTTCAAACAAAGCTGCGCTGAAAGAACGGCAGCGATCACAGGCAAACTAACTTATGGCTAAAACTAGCACCAGACACCCCATGAGCCAGGATGATATTTTTCGGGCGAAATTTATCAACGCAGCAACACTTTCACCTGACGGTAAAAGTATCGCCTATGTTCTCTCCGAAACCATAAAGGTCGAGGACAAAGAGAAACAATCAACATCAATATGGCTACAAGAGATCAGCACAGGCCAATCACGCCGGCTGACACGGGGAGCAGGCAGCGATTCCAATCCTGTGTTCACCAACAACGGCAACAAGATTTTGTTTTTATCTACTCGCAGCAAATTACCCCAGATATACAGTATCGATATCGATGGCGGTGAAGCAGAAGCGCTGACCGAACTGCCCCAGGGTGCCGGACCGTTCAAACTCTCTCCGAACGGACAATGGATCGCTTTTTCAGCTGTGGAAAAACCAGCAGAGAAACACATCGCGCAAGAACACAAACACATTCGTAGACCCTGGTACCGATTTGACCCCGTCCCTGCTTATTTACAGGATATTGGTCAGGCAGTTTATCTCCTTCGGTCGACGGGCGGAAAACCCAAATCACTGACACCCTTTAATGGCATGGTCACCAATATTCTCTGGTCCCCGGATTCCAATGAAATCGCCTATACCGAAACTGGATTAGAGACCCATGAGTTTGTTGAATCTGATCTCAATATTGTCACGCGCAACGGCAAGATTCGGCAATTGGTAAAGAACAAGATTCTTGTACCTGTGTTCTGGACGCTTGATGGTAAAGATATTGGCTATCTTGGTTCGGATGGCAGTCTTGCCAGTCAAAACCAGCTAATGCTGGCCAGCACTGATAACGGCAAGTCCCGAAGCCGGACGCGGAAACTGGATTTGATGGTGGGCGGCGCAATACAGATCAGTAGCCCTGCAAGAACGATGCAAACAGTGCAACTATCAGGTGATGGCAAGCTCGCCTATGTCCCGGTGTCCGCCGGTGGTGAGATCCGAATATACAAAATTGCGCTTTCTGGAAGAGAAGGCTGCGATATCCTGTTAGGTGGCGAGCGGGTCATGCACCTATTGGCAGGCAACAATGGCCGTCTTGTTTATACCAGCCAGGATTTGAACACGCCACCAGAGATGTATTCCCTTAATCTTGAAACCCAGGAAGAAACCAGACTCACACAGATCAATGATAGCTGGCACAGCAAGATCAGGCTCCCCGATGCAGAGCATATCAAGGTCAGGAGCGCACCAGGTGTCGACATTGAAGGCTGGATACTGAAACCCAGGCATGTTCGCGCGCCCTACAAAACGCTCCTGTGCATTCACGGCGGACCCCATGCCGGATTTGGCTATAGCTTTAACTGTGACTATCACGAACTGGTTGGCGCCGGTTATGCCGTACTGACCGCCAATCCAAGAGGCTCTACAGGCTATGGTGATGAGTTTTCCACCTGCATCTTTGGCGTCTGGGGGAAACCGGAAACCAAAGATTTCAATGCCCTGCTGGATCATCTCGTCAAACGCGGCGTTAGCCATAAGGACAAGCTGGGCGTCACTGGTGTATCCGGTGGTGGTCATCTGAGCGGTTGGCTAATTGGTCACACCAACCGCTTTAAAGCCGCAGTACCGGAACAGGGTGTCTACAGCATGATCAGCATGTGGGGGACTTCTGATGCGGGCAAGAAGCTTATCGAACTGGAAATGGGCGGCGAACTGCACAAGATCCCCGACACCTACTGGGAGCTATCCCCACTTGCCTATGCCCACAAGTGCAAGACGCCTACCCTGCTCATCCAGGGCGAAGATGATATTCGCTGCCCGATGGAACAAGCAGAACAGATGTATGCGGCGCTGGAACATCACGGCTGTGAGGTTGAGCTATTAAGACTCAAGAATTGTACACATGGCGCGCAGGTTGGCGGTGATCCTGCTCTTCGGCGTTATCGGATGGATGCAATGAAGAAGTGGTTCGGCAGGTATATTAAGTAAAGCGTGACTCGCGTCTACCGATTGCCGGGCTGCTCGAAGATCTATCGCCGATCCTGCCAGAACGAATACTCCTTGTTCACGTTGTAGCGAGCATAAAACCTGGCCGATTTTGCAACCCGGCAAAATACCGCTGTACCTCTGGATACACGTCGTCCAGGATTTCAAGTCGATCCGCGAGAATCAGCGAATAGCCCATCATAATATCGGCGGCGGTAAACGAATCCTGAAGAAACTCTTTACCAACCAGCGCACTGTTGACTGCTTCGAGACAGGTTCGCGCACGCTTTTCTCCATCAACCAGCATTGCTGGGAGGCGTTCCGGTTCTGGCTTCAGGAATCTATGGTGCATCATATCCCCAAGAGGTCGTGCCAGCGTTGCCTCGGCAAACCAACTCCACTGGAGGAAGATCGCGCTCTCGGCTGTCCCTCGTTCTGGTTGTAGCCGTCCCTTTCCATATCTTTCCAGGATGTAGTGCACCATCGCACCGGATTCAAACATGGTCATGTCGCCGTCGGTCATCACCGGCACCTTGCCGGTAGGGCTTAAAGATCGCCATTCTTCGCTATTTCGATACTCGGCAGAAAAGTCGACAGGAACAATCTCGCAAGGCAGACCCAGTTCCTCACAGAGCCAGATAACACGAATAGATCTTGTTCCCTTTGTGTGAAAAATTTTGATACTCATATCAGCTACCACTTATCCCAGTGAATGATTGTTGAGGGTGCAGGTCTATTTGCGGGTTTGAACGCCGTGCCCTTGGTGTAGGCAACCGGCAGGAGTGCTACCTGCATGACCTCGTCAGGAATTCCCAGTAAAGCAGCCGCGTCTTTTTCATAGCGCAAATGAAATGATGTGAGGCAGGAACCCAGTCCCCTGGCGCGAAGCGCCAACTGGAAGCTCCAGACTGCGGGGAAGATGGAACCCATCATGCCTGCGATTGCTACGGCTGGTGTTCCTTCCGGCGCGCGCGCATTAAGGCACGGGATGACCAGAACCGGGGCTCGCTCAATATTTTCTGCAAGGTAATTTGCTGAATCAAACACTCTTGCCATTTGTGCATCACCCGACTCTTTTGCAGTGGCACCTGCTTCCGCCAGATAAGTTCCGGAGGCTTTTCGATACAACTCGGCAAGTGCTACTTTCTTGTCGGCATCTTCGACTACAACCCATCGCCAACCCTGCGAGTTAGAACCAGTTGGTGCCTGCTGGGAAAGGTCGATACATTTTTCGATTATGTCCCGGGGGACTGCTTTGTCAAAATCCAACCGTTTACGGACAGCACGGGTGGTTGATAACAGTTCATCGGTCATTGGGATATCAAATTGCATTTACTTTCCTCTATGTCTTATTGGAGTTTCTTATTGGGGTTTCTTATTGGAGTTTCTTATTGGGTATTCTTCTCGGCCAACAGCTTTGGCAGCAGCTTAAACACGTCGACATTGGTGCCCATACCTATGTGAGAGCCTCTGATCTCAAAGTGTTTTACATCTTGCGTATCCTCATCAATGCACGCCTTCCAGGCAACGACACCGTCCAGTTTGCTGTAGATGGCACGGACCGGCACTTTGATGGGAGCCTGTTGCCGCTGTCGTAAGAGTTGTGCCATCTGTTGGGGTGTCAGTCCTGTCTGGCGTTGCACCATAGAACCGATGCTTGAAACACTGACGCCGCCTTTGATAGGTGACCCGATGGTGATGACACGATCAACGAGATCCGGATAGTCTCTCGCGACCTCCCGTGCCAGAATCCCGCCCCGACTCCAGCCAATCAGTTTTGCCTTCTGGCCACTCTCATTGGCTATTGCTTGAACGCCTTGTGTCACTTGTGGCAATAGATCCATCATCCTTCGTCGGTTAATGCCCAGCCCCCAGGGATATGCCTTGTAGCCGATAGCGTTCAAAAAATGACGTAGCACGTAGGTAGAATGGTCGTCTGCCATAAACCCCGGTAATACCATTACCGGCTCACCTGTGCCCCGAATCGCCTGCATTCGCAGCAATGGCATGGCAAGCATTAGCTGAGCGGCTTCAGCACCCGCACGCCCTTCGAGCATTTGCAACATGAGTCCGGGAGGGGATATATCCTCATTCATTCAGGGTCTTCTCATCTTATTTAAACAACAGGCAGTAGACTGAGGATTGCATATCACCATTAACCTTGTAAAGTTGTCCTAATGGATATCAAAGTCAGAAACCGGTTTGCGGCACTCGTTGCGCAACCCGATGCCAACATCAACCTGGATGAAGCCGCGCTATTGATTGCGGCGGAAACCGAGGAAGGTCTGGATGTTAACCTGTACCTCCAGGCGCTTGACGAACTGGCAAGGAAATTTGAGCGTCGTTCAAACGCGATCATAGACCTCGGCATATCAGCAAACTCCTTGATTGAATTTATCCATGTCGAAGAAGGATTCAGCGGCAATGTAAAGGACTACTACGATCCAGGTAACAGCTACCTAAACCGTGTCATCGACATTCGCCATGGTATTCCAATCACTCTGGCCTTAGTTCACATCGCGCTTGGCGCCAGGCTCGGCGTATCGGTCAAGGGGATCAACTTCCCTGGGCATTTTCTGGTGCGCTATGGCACCGACAAACATATCATTGTTGACCCCTTCTCTGGCAGAATTCTCAGCAAGCCTGATTGTTCAAACCTGCTGCGGCAGATCGCTGGTCAAAA
>CAZAZB010000221.1:0-7054 GCA_964489485.1 uncultured Pseudomonadales bacterium
GGCTGCAAAGCGCTATTGGCTTAGGCGCTGTGCTGAAAGATGGATCTTGTAGATGTATCTTCTAGATAAATATTAAAAACAGCAGGTAGCTTATGCGCTTGAACTTTCTACTAGGTATTGTCTTTTTCATTGCCCAGGTATCCGTTGCCTTTGCTGATTTATCGGTAGTTGTTGGCGAACTGAAGCTGGATGCTTTGAGAGATACTTTTGATGTATCGAAAGTAAACAGATTGCTCGAAGGTGAGGGAAGGTCGCTAGATCTACAGGAGCGGCAGTCCGCTGCTTTGCTGGTTTCTATCGGTGTCATCAAGCCAGATGATCTTGTTAGTTCTGCGAATCTTGAATCGAAAATTGAGACATTTCGACATGGTGTTAAAGGTAAGAGCAAATACCTGATTGGTCCGTTTAATGATTCAGTAACGCTGGCCCGACTCGATAAGATTGATGGTCATGACGAACTGCTAAAAGAGAAGAAGTTTATTGTCGCACTCCACAAACAACTCAACGATGGTGTTCTTACCGGCTATGATCTCCGTCCAGTTAACATCGCTACCGGATTTGATCCGGCAAGAACCTTCACCTACTCGCACGCCAGCCTCCAGCATATCAAGCAGCTAACAGCGCTACTGGCCAGTGAAGGAGTGGAGGGTATGCTTTATGTCCTGCCGAAGATATCGGCGTTTCTTTTTCGGGAAGGGTGGGGTGAACCACCATCAAATGTCTCTTCTCTGGAAAATGGGCAGCTTGTAGTCAATGGCCGAGAGTGGGTTGTCTTTTTCGAATTCGCCCATGCAGAAGACAAACTGACGTTTCATCAGTTAGTAACGAAATATGCGAAGAAGGACGATGAGAATGAGAAGGGTCTGATTGCCGATTCATGGTGGCAGCCCTTTTATTACAGCGGGACCAGACTGGCCGACTTCGAACACATTAATTTGATTGTTTTGAAATCAGCGACAACCGAAGCGACCTTAACAGTCCTGCCGGAAAAGCTGGATTTTGTCATGTCTGCGCTAGACAGAAACCAGTGGGATCTGGATGTTGAAGATGTCTGGGTAAACAAGCCTTTCTTTCGATTCCTGAACGGCGGATTTAAATAGTCAGGCGCCAAGTAGCAATTCCAGGACATCTGTTTCAGCTGCCAGGAGCTTTAGTCACCAAGAGCCTTAGTCCTCAAGAACCTTAGTCCTCAAGAGCCTTAGTCACCTGGAACTTTAGTTGCCAGGAACAGTGCTGTTTGATGTGTAAACCTTATCTTTCCGTCCTCCCTGCGTACATTCAGATCACATAGATCCTGCGAGATTGCCCGCTGCATGAGTTCCTCGATTCTGGATGCAGCTTCTGTCGATGGTGATCCGTGAGCAATCCATTCCTGCAGGTCGTAATCTTGTGTTCCCTGAAAGTCACTTTTCATTTCTAAACCTGACTCCGTGATGAGTTTTCTAAACCTGCCTAAGGTTATAGCTCTCGCGTGCGAAGGATCACACAAAACTTCCATCTCATGTTGGTAGTTGGCCTTTTCCGTTTCTTCTGAAGTCGTAAGATCTCCGATCGCAATTGTGCCTTCTGGTTTTAACACTCTTGCCATTTCTGCCAGAACAGTCGCTGGTTGTGGGAAGTGATGAAACGCTGCGCGACAGGCGACGATGTCAAAACTATCATCATCGAAGGGTAGATTGTTCCCATCGCCATCTGTAAATGTCACGTTGTCCAGTGCTTGTTTTCGAGCCAGGTTTGTTGCCATTTTGAGAAAGGCATTGGTGATATCAATGCCAATTACGTCCTTCGCGGACTGTGCGAATTGACGCGTCAGAAATCCTGGTCCGCAGGCAATATCAAGAACGCGGTGCTCTTTGGTCACTTCGCAGAGAGCGACAAATAGTTCATGCCCCCCGGAATCCTGCGTCTGTTCCATATTCGCGTAAATTTCCGCCTGCCGTTCGAATTGCTTTTGTATTTTTTGTGTATGTTCCATGTTTTGCTTCCTGAAGAGAAAAATATATTGTATTGACTCATCTTGCTGGCATCTACTATTCTTTATGTCATAGATTTGTCCAAAGATGCCATGCCTAAACTCCTGAATACTAATGTAGATGCGATAGACCGCCCATCCACTTCTCTGCATCTGGAACTTGGACGGTTCGAAACGCCATGGCATAGCCACAAGATTCGCCACCAACTGCTTTATCCAATCGGGGGCGTCCTGCATGTCATCACAGAGTCGGCGAGGTTGCTTCTTCCGGCGCGGCATGGGGCATTGATTCCAGCCGGTACCTGGCATCGTCTTGAATCGAGTTCGGCAACGATGATGTTGCGGACCATCTATTTTGAGAGGAGAGAGGATGACCCGCTAGTCTTCGGACAGCTTCAGATGTTTCCAGTTGACAATCTTGGTCAGGAGATAATTGCCTATACTTCGCGTTGGCAGAAACGGGTACCGGAATCCCGGCTTGAGTATCAAGTCGTGAATACCTTGCGTTTGCTTGTTGAAGAATGGTGTCGTGAAAAATTGCAGCTGCGTCTGCCTTCCACGCAGCACTCACGCCTGAATCTCATTGTGGATGATATCCATGATCACCTTGAACTGCCGCTGTTCATAAAAGAAGTTGCAGCCGGTCATGGTTATTCAGTTCGCACCTTTATCAGGTTGTTTGACAGGGAGCTTGGCATGTCATTTGGACAATACAAAAAGATAGCACGTATTATCCGTGCGACAGAACTGTTGAGTGAGTCAGGGCGGACTGTCACAGAAGTAATATCCAATGTCGGATATGAGAGCCAGAGTTCTTTTACTCGCAGCTTCAAAACGTTTCTTGGTGTCACTCCGGGTGAATACCAGAAGATGAATATGGTTTAAATCGCCATATATTCAGGGGAAAGCGCATCGCAGTAGACAATCTTTCAGACGTTATAGGTACTCCCATCGCGCAATGAGACCTGCAAAATGAACCAGGCCGAAAATCAGGCAAATAATTGAACTCCAGATCCAGAATTCCGGGCTCCTGCCTATTGGGTTACTAATGAAATAGAATCCTCCCAGACCGCGTAGAAGATAGACGCCAGTGATCACCGAGAGTCCCAATTTCAGCAGTGGTAGCTTACCAATGATACCGGCACCCGACAGTGCGTAAAGAGACCATGTCGCGAGAACGGTCGTTATAACGAGGGTGATGAGCGTCGGGCGTAAACTGCCTTGTTCTGCGAGTAATGCCAGTTGCTCGCCAGCGCCGAAGAAACGGTACCAGGGCGCACCAAAGATGATGCATCCGATATGAGCGAGCGCAGCAGTGGCGCTTAGCAATGCACCCGCCGCAAGAAATAGGTTCACATTTGCCATATATTTTTGTCACCAGAATAGGGTACTCAATGTTAACAGTAACCCTGACACATGGGGCTAGAAGAAATTGTGGAAGGGGTTAGCGGCTGTGACCCATCGTTCAACGCGCTGCATCATGGCGAAGAGTTTAACGGTTGGATTCCATTCAGCCAGAGTTCAGAAACTACCGTTTAAAGTAGATCCTGCTGACAAATACAGTTCACAGCGAAAACGGAGACAGTGATGAACAGAAAAAACATTAGTACCAGCCTGATTGTTAAACTACCGCTAGCACTGGCATTAGTTGGGTTTACATTATCCGCACAGGCGCGACCGCCAGAGAGAGTGCACAATAGTTGGAATAACCGAAATACACACACGACAGAGGTTTATGTTGAGCGCTATGTGCAGGTTGTTCATCCTCGCACCATTACGCAGCGTCATGGCTTCAATGGATACAGTTACAACGGAAATGGTTACGGCGTGCATCAATCAAACAACAGAGTAGATCACCGAAACTTCAGGCGAGGTCATACAGGCTCTCAGGTGAATATTGTAATCCCCCTGAACCGTGGAGATCACCGGGTGCGTCGCCATTCGCAGAAGCGTTGGTCGCACGGCTAGAAGGGGGAGATAGCAGGAAGTGATGCCATTCTGGTTCCCGGCTTTAGTCGACATCCAGAATGGTGCGAACCTCGGGAGCGAGATTTTCTATGGTCGTTTCTCGTAGATATTCACGTTGGTCAGTTTGTTGAGACTGACTGCGGTGACAAAAATAACAATGCATTGCCCGTCGTGGCGCGGTGCTCCGGTTAAGCATCCCGCCATGCCAGGCATGCGAATTGAAGACCACAACCGTTCCCGCTTTGGCTTCGACGATCACCTGATCTGGATGCCCGGCAGTTGGATCATCCATGATATCCCAGGGTCTCTTTTCATGTGTCTGGGTACCCGGGATAATCCTGGTGGCGCCATTTTTGAGCGTAAAGTCATCCAGCAGCCAGATTGAATTGCAGACCTGGAAGTTCCCATTGGGTACTGCTTCATGCCAATCAGTATGGAGGCCTTGTAGTCCTTGCCCCGGTAATGCCGCTCGGCTATTCAAAGATGACAACTTAAATTCTGTTCCCAATACCAGGCGGATTGCGGCAAGCACTCGGGGTTGGGTCAGACAACGAGTGAACATCGGGTCTTTGTCCACTAGATTGCTGAGGCGCAAGGTGCCGCTTTCCTGATGGACTTCCTTACCAGCCTGCTCGCCTTCTTCTGTGGCGATTTCCTGTAGCCGATGATTAAATTTTGATATTTCGCCGGGAGACAAGATGATGCCTAGTGACAGATAGCCATTTTCATCAAGAAAAGACTTTTCCTCGTCCGTCAAGGTATGGGTATCGACATCCAGTGACGCTAGCGCATTTTCCATTGGCGTGCTGTTAAAGGTTGTGCTCACAAGCCCAGTACTCTTGCTGCGTTGTCATGCATCCACTTCTGTCGAACAGTGTCTTTCAAAGGAAGTTCATCACATTCGGCGATAAGTTGGGCAAGCGGCACCTGCATGGTTCCCCAGCCGGAGGCGAAGATAATCTTGTCTTGCAGTATTCGGCTTCCATAATAGATCAACATCTCGTAGCCAGAACCGGGGGCAATCAGATGTTTCACCCGTCTGCAGGCGAAGTCGATGTAAATATTCTTGTGTCGAGTGGCGATTGCAATCAGATCAGATACCCAGGGCCACCCGGCAAGACCGGCTACAATGGTTAGGTTCGGGAAGTCTCGCGCAACCTGGTCCAGATTTTTTGGATGAGCATAGTCATGTGCTCTGTCTGACAAGAGATGCAAACCCGTGGTAATTCTGACAGGAATGCCCAGTTCAGTGCATTTGGCATAGTAGGGATAGAAAGCCTGATCATTGATATATCGTTTTTCTCGATAGGATGAAACCTCAAAGCCTCTGCAACCTTTCTCTTTCACGCCTTCTTCCAAAAGGGCAACGCCATCATCGCCCTCATCTCCCCAGATTCGGAACCAGGGCACGAGCCTGTCGGGATATTCTGATGCAAAACTCGCGATGTCTTCATTTGACGCGCGCCTCCCGGCATTGCCGATACAGGCAGTTGATACATTAGCGCTGTCCAGCATCTTGATGACGTCCGTATGCGACATGGCGTTCTTCATATCAACATCGCAAAGTTTCAATGCCAGTGAGGTTAGCCCTTCAACCTCTTTGGCTTCGTTAAACTCCTCAAGGGTCATCCCGATCTGGGCAGCCCAGCCAGGTGCCATATTTTGTGCGTATCCTTCCTTGTCGAAACCCCGGCCCTCCTTGATCAGGCGGATGGTATCTTCAACGGCTTCCTTGGTGGGGGTATCACATTCAAAATCAATTACTTTCATGGTCATTCTCGCTGCTTCCGACGCTATCAGGATATCAGAAGATCGGGTGGAAGATTGCACGGTCGATTGTATGAATAGTATTGTTGTGCGGGTGGCGGTAGAAGTGAACCATGACGTACCATCAATGGTCTATAGAATTAACGGGTTAGTGTGTGTGACATGACCCGTTCATGAAAAAGGAGAATTTGCATGAATACTGACCAGGAAACTGACGCCGAACTGGATTCATCCTCATTGTACACCTGCCCTATGCACCCCGAGATCGAGCAGGCGGCGCCTGGTAGTTGCCCCAAATGTGGTATGGCGCTGGAATTAAAAAGCGTTCCGCTTGTTGCCACAAGAACCGAATACACTTGTCCAATGCACCCGGAAATTATACAGGATGAACCCGGTAGCTGCCCGAAGTGTGGCATGGCACTGGAGCCGGTAATAGTTGAGGCAGAGGAGGATACCAGCGAACTGGATGACATGACTCGTCGATTCTGGATCAGTTCACTTCTTGCGATTCCTGTTTTCATCAGTGCCATGGGAGCCGAGTTTTCACCCGATACGATCAATAACCTGATATCACCAACGGCACGTCAATGGGCAGAGTTTTTTCTGTCGACGCCCGTGGTCTGGTGGGGTGGTTGGGTATTCTTCCAAAAGGGTTGGCAGTCCATTGTTACCCGCAATCTCAATATGTTTACGTTAATTGCCATTGGTGTCGGTATTGCCTGGAGCTATAGCGTGATCGGTTTGTTTATGCCCGGCATCTTTCCGCCGGAAGTGCTCACTGAATCAGGTCTGGTGCCTGTTTATTTTGAAGCGGCGGCTGTCATCACAGCGCTGGTGTTGATGGGCCAGGTCATGGAGTTGCGCGCTCGCAGCCAAACCAATGCTGCCATAAAACTATTGTTGGGCCTTGCGCCGAATACCGCAAGAATTGTCCGGGCAGATGGAACAGAAGAAGATATTCCGATGGAGCATGTGGTACCGGGCGACCAGTTACGAATACGTCCGGGAGAGAAGGTGCCAGTCGATGGGATTGTCATAGAGGGTGAGAGTAATGTAGATGAATCCATGGTCACTGGCGAGCCAATTCCAGTGGTTAAAACTGCAGGTGAAAAGCTGATCGGTGCAACCGTCAATGGTACGGGTGGTTTACTCATGCGTGCGGAAAAAGTCGGTGCAGATACTTTGCTTTCGCAAATTGTTCAGATGGTAGCGAATGCACAGCGATCACGCGCGCCGATTCAAAAAATGGCTGACGTGGTCGCTGGTTATTTTGTTCCATTAGTCGTTGTGACTTCAATCATCACATTTGTTGTCTGGAGCCTGGTGGGGCCAGAGCCCGCACTCGCC
>CAZAZB010000222.1:0-7052 GCA_964489485.1 uncultured Pseudomonadales bacterium
TAACTTGCTAAATACAAAGCGATTGGGCTTCATAATGCTAAATCGGCGGATGATTCATCTTTAGCTGATAGAGAGACCGAACCTCATTGATGTGTTGGTCGAGCACACCATCTTTCATGTAGCTGGACACCAGACGCACCATCATCTGATTCAATCCCATGGCAAAGCGCATCTGTCCGAACATTTGAACCAGCCCGGGTTCCCCGTGAATCCAGCCGATCCGTAGCCCTGTCGCCAGGATCTTGGAAAACGAGCCTACCGTCAAGACGCCGTGACCACCGCTAAGCCCAGACAGGGTTGCCTGCGGCTTGTTGCCAAAATGGAGCGCGCCATAGGCATCATCATCCAGAATGAGAATGTCATTGTCGGCGGCCAGTTGCAGCAGTTTAATCCGGCGCGCTTCAGAGAGAGTGGCGCCTGTTGGGTTGTGAAAAGTGGAAATGGTGTAGATAAACTTGATCGTTTTCTTTTCTGACTTGAGCTGTGCAATCAACTCCTCTAACTCGTCAATTCGCATGCCATCCCGATCCATGCCGACCGATGCTATTTCTGCCTGGACGCCTCTGAAGTTATGCAATGTCCCCATGTAGGTAGGAGATTCCACGATGATGACATCGCCAGGGTTTATCAATGTACGACAGATCAAATCGATAGCGCCGGACGAACCATGGGTCAGCTGGAACCAGCTCTTGTCAACAGTCACGCCCCGTTCCTTTGTATATCGTTGTGCCAGCTGTGCCCGGAGCCTGGCATAACCTGGCCCAAAACCATAGATAAACGCCGACTCTCCCGGTTTATTGATCGTCTGGGTGATAGCCTCAAGGAACCCATCCCGGGGAATCGTGCTGCTATCAGGTATACCGATGGACAGGTGGAGAAGATCAGCCTTCGGCGTAATGCCCCTGGGTGGTTCCCAATCTCCAGGATTATCCATTAGTCTTCTCGCCGCTCGATTGGCGAGCAGGCTCAGATCACGATCTCTCCATTGGGTTTCCAAACGACTCTTAATGTTTTCGCCATCTACCACGTATTCAACCCTCTACTTGAAAGCCATGAGATTCAGGTCGAGATACGGTACATCGTTCTCTAACCGCTCCCAGTGGCCTGTCCAATATTCAGTTCCGCTATGGTACAACTTTATGTTGCAAGTGCCAGGACCTACCTTCTAGATTTGGCGAGCAAGAGAATGTTTTATCTCATGGGCGAGGGTGTAGCGACTCCAGATAAAGGCAGCACAACCAACCGTAATATTAGCAATGGTTGTGGCGAGAAATACGCCTATATAGCCCCAATAATGATTAAACAACATGGCCAGCGGCAGGTAGATAACGATCATTCGAAATACCGCAAGAACCGTTGTCGGCATTGGATGCCCAATGGCAACAAACAGAGAACCCGAGATCATCCCGATACCGAGAAGGCCAAAGCTAAAAGGCACCAGCATCAGATACCAACTGGCAGATTCAATCAATATTGGATCATCGTTAATCAATGAAACGAGATTACCGCCAAAGGGTGCCAACAAAAGGAAACTCACGAATCCCCAGGCAAGGCAGAATTTATAGGCGAGCGCCAGTCCTCGATAGACCCGGTCTATTTTTCTGGCGCCCCAGTTTTGCCCGACGAAAGGACCAACACTCGACGATAATGACATCAGTACCATCATCACCAACATTTCAAACCGGGAAGTGATGCCAAACCCTGCCACCACCTCTGGACCATGGCTGGACAGCAGCCGGATGACGATGGCCATAGAGACAGGCCCGATCAGGCTATTGAGTATGGAGGGCAATCCAATTCTGAGAACCGATTTTGTGGAGCTTAGGAAGCCTACCAGAATGCCGCGGCCTGACCGAATCAGCTTCTCCCCATAAAGAAGAAGCGACAGCATGCCTATTGTCCTGACCAGACCTGAGAAAATCGATGCCCAGGCGGAGCCCACAAACCCCAGTTCTGGAAAACCCAGAAGACCAAAAATCAACAAAGGCGCCAATACGATTTGCATGCCAGAAGTGAGTGTCATGACGAGACCCGGCAATCGTGCATTTCCGACGGCTCTTAGAATCGTGCTCCCAACCATCGGCAAGCTAAACAACGGTAGTCCGATTATCCAAATTGACACATACTGCGTCACCAACGGTAGTATGTCCGGTTGTGCCCCCATCGCAAGAAACAACTCTTTCAGAAAAACATTCGCCAACAGCATCAACAACAATACGAAAATAATGGTTAACAGGAGCGAATGTGTCGCAAACCGCAGCACATCGTCTTTCTTTCCTTCGCCCTGGGCACGGGCTATCAGCGAAGCTGCACCGGTGCCAATTCCCATGGAGACACTCGATAAACCCATGATTAGCGGAAAAGTGAAGCTGTAGGCCGCCAGTTCCTTTGCACCAATGACGCCGATGTAGATGGTGTCAACCATGGAAGCGACGATCATCGACGATATGCCAAGAAACATCGGGATCGTCATGCGAGTGAGATGGGCGCCGATAGCGCCCTCGGTCAGGTTCTGGGAAGGAGAAGCCACTCAGGGTCTCTACTCATCAATGGTTTTATCAACGACTCCACCAGATACTTTATCAATTGCTCCGCCATCTGCTTCACCGACCGCTTCACCTGAAACAGCCAGCATGGCAGAAATATCAGTAAACTTGATTCTCGGACGATCGGCCAGCGCCCCCTTATTCTGCTCGACACGATCAATTTTCTCCCAGCCTTCATAACTCACAAGATCAGGTTGTCGAATTCGTATCACTGAATCAATGGTCTCGGGCTTGATTTGTGTCGGTTCAAGGTGGATACCCGCCGCCAGATCCTCGATCATACAATCTACTGACTCCCTGGCACATGTCTTGTTTGTGCCGATCACACCTGTGGGGCCTCTCTTGATCCAGCCCGCGGCATAAAGTCCCTTGACCTGGATCCCATCAGAAGATCGCACCCTGCCTTTCTCGTTATCAATCGTACCCCAGGATTCATCGAAAGGAATCCCGGGTAATGCGACGCCTCGATAACCCACGGAACGAAAGACAAGCGCCACGGGTATTATCTCTTCATTCGTCGTGGGTTTCGCGATTATCCGGCCATCGGATGACTTGTGGATCTCATTCCTGACGATCTTTATCGCTGATACTCTTCCATCCATGCCAAGAATTTCAACAGGCGATACCAGAAACCGAATGGTCAGCTTTCGGGGTTTCCCCGACACCTGACGCTCGGCATACTCGCGAATCAGAGCGACATTCTTTTCAACATTTTTGTCCGGCTTTCCAAGCAGGCTATCTCTGCTCGCCACATCCAATATTGCCTCTGCCTTTGAGATGACAACATCCGTCTCCGGCAGATTACCGAGTTCACCGATTTCAGGGGGTGTGAACGCAGCCTGTGCCGGACCACGCCGGCCTAAAAGAAAGACATTCCTGACCTTGCTCGCTCTCAATGCTTCCAGGGCATAATCGGCAATATCAGTTTGCCGCAACTCCTCGTAAGACTTACAAAGGATTCGCGCAACATCCATGGCAACATTACCCACACCAACAATCGCAACATTCTCCCGCGAAAGATCAAATTGGCAGTGAGTAAAATCAGGGTGTCCGTTGTACCAGGCAATAAATTCCGTCGCCGAATGACTGCCCGACAGTTGTTCGCCTTCAATGCCCAGATCACGGTCTACCGACGCACCTGTGCTAAACATAACCTGATGATAATGTTCTTTGAGATCTGTCAGAGAGAAATGACGACCATATTCGACATTGCCATAAAAACGAAAGCCGGGATGGCTGGCACACCGGGCATAGGCCCGAACCACTGACTTGTCTTTCTGGTGATCCGGCGCAACACCCGCCCTGACCAGACCAAATGGCGTTGGCAGGCGATCGAACATATCCATCTGGACAACAAGATCCTTTTGTTTTATCAGGTGGTTCACTGTATAGAACCCCGCAGGACCAGAGCCGATAATCGCAACTCGAAGCGGACACGCCGCTGAACCAATTTTCTGATGAACCTTAACCATCCAAGCACCCTGAAGGATTCCTGTCGATTTAGATTAGCAGAAGATAGCTACCATTGGCTAAAACTTCCAATCTCCATATCCACAGCCGGGCTATCTCCACCGGGTTATCAACCTGAATCGAAAAAAGTCACCCTAAAAGGTGAATGGAAAAGAGTCGATCAGTTTCCTGTAATCAAGCATAATCATTCACAGCACTTCAGGATGACGTATACTTTTCCACAGAGACTATTATCTACAAGCGGTTATGTACAAGAGGTTGTGTACAAGAAATTGTATACAAGCATTGCATCCCAGGATAAGCGTCCACCAAGAACCCTGCAGACAACAGAACTAGAGCGTTTCTTTTGACTGAACCCGATACAGAAAATGTCATCGCAGCTAGCAATTCCTTGAGCCGTAGCGAGCAATGGTTGGCACGATTAGGAATCCGCCCATCCGATAAGGCGGTCACGGCATTGCTGTTCAGCAATATGTTCTTGTCAGGCATCGCCATCGGCATGATTCGCGTCTGCGCACTAACGCTCTTTCTGAAGCACTACGGTTCTGAACAACTTGCACTCATTGCAATATTGCTGGCAATGATTGGCATGCCTGCAACCATTATCATCGACCGCTTCACCTATCGTTTTAGTACCAACACCTACGTCATGACGCTTCTGGGCACTATTCTGACCGGGCTCATTCTGTTTCGAGGACTACTAGGGCTAACAGAAAGCAGCATCCTGATATTTACCCTGCCGCTATTTTTCGAACTCATTTACATGTTATTCAGCTTACAGTTCATCACGTTACTAACGAGACTGCTGAATGTTCGCCAGGCAAAAAGATTGTCCGGCATTGCGCGCTCGGGTGAATTTGTCGCTGAAACAGTAGGCGGTTTCCTCATTGTTGTTCTTTTAAATTTCATTCAAGTAAAAGATCTATTTCTCGTCGCGATTCTAGCGACTGGACTGGTATTCCTTGTTGTCCGTTATACAACGTCAAAATTTAAGGGAAGCCTTCTCGTGACGAACAAGGAGGTGGCCGAGGGTGAGGGAACGGAGAGCCGGCTTTTAGGCATGCTCAAGATCCGTTATGTCAGGCTCATTGCCATTGCATACGCGATCTTTATGTTCGCCTACTTCTTCCTGGAGGTTGCCTTCTACGACTATGCTGCCATGAAGTATCCGGACGACCGCCAACTGGCAGAATTCATTGCGCAATTCTTCGCCGTCACCGGATTCCTGACCGTCATCGCCATGGTCTTCCTGTTCGCTCCCTTCTTGAGACGATTTGGCATTATCGCAGGTGTCATCGCCTTTCCACTGGTGATTTTTACGGGCTCCATGGCTGTCAGTGTCATGGAATATTCTGGCGTCGGCATCACGATGGTTTTCGCCGTCATCGTGGCAACCAATTGCGCCAGATTTATTCTCCAGGCATCCATCTGGAAACCTTCGGTTGCCATACTATTTCAGGTATTACCCAGTCGCCAGAGAACAACCGGTACGGCGCTCATTGAAGGCGTTGTTGATCCCTTATCAGGCGGCCTGGCCGGTCTTTGTTTGTTTATTCTGATTGAAGCACTGGGTTGGGCGCCGAAGCAGTTTCTACTGCTATTGGCAGTCCTGATGATCGCCTGGCTGATCCTTGCTGTTTTTATCAGAAGGCTCTATTTATCGAACCTGGTTGTTAGCATCCAAAAGCGTAAGTTGGGGGAACTATCGATCGCAGAACTGGACAAGGCGAGTCTTGATATCATCAAGGCGGGTATATCAAGCTCATTTCCGACGGAGATTTTTTACTGCCTTAACCTATTGGAAGAGATCGATCACCCGGAGATAACGGAATTGATGAAGAAGGTTCTGTCGAATGATCACAGGGAAGTTCGACTGGACGTTCTCAAACGCATTGCTGTGGCTGAAATCAAACCAATGATTCCAGAGATCCAGAAGAGGATAAATGCGGAGCAAGATGACGAGGTACGAGCACAGGCATTGATCACTTACGCGACGCTCGCGCCCGCAAACACCATTGAATTATTGTCTCCTTTTCTGACAGAGAAAATTGATGCGCTTCGCAAAGGTGCCTTGATCGGCATACTCACTCACGAACCCGCAAACGAGGATGCAAACAATCTCTTGTTGCGTCTGGCACGTTCTAGCAAAACCGAAGATAGAATCTTTGCTGCCGATATCATTGGCGCCATCCGAAGTGAACATTTTTCCGGCTTTCTGATGGAGTTATTGGAAGATGCAGACACTGGCGTTGTTGAGCGGGCCATCCATGCCGCTGGCGCCATCGGTGACAATCGCCTGATCAACATACTGGTCACAAAATTAGCATCACCCCCCCTTCTACCTGCCGCCAGCATTGCGCTCCGTTTGTTTAAAGAAGCCGCGCTCTATGACCTTGATCTTGGATTTACTTCCCCCCATGCTGATCGTCAGGTGAAATTACATATTGTGGATATCATTCGGGAAATTGGCGGCGTGAAAGCAACTGAAGTTCTACTGAGACACATCGATGTAGATAGACCGGAAGTACGGCATCGAATATTTCTGAGCCTTGCGAGCCTCCACTACCAGGCCGACCCGGATGACCAGTATATTTTTGTGAACAAACTCGATGACGAGGTTCATAGTATCACCTGGCTATTGGCCGCGATGGAGGACATCTATGGTATTGACAAATATCATCTGGTTCACAGCGCCCTGGGGCACGAACTGGATGTGAAAAGGGACAATATGCTGCTCCTGATTTCATTTTTATTTCCGTCAATTGTGATGCTGGATACCCGCGCTAATATTGATTCTAAAGTCGCCGAATTGCGTATTTTTGCACTTGAGGTATTGGACAACCTTCTCACCGGTGAAATAAAGCAAATCGTCCTGCCCTTGCTAGACGACCTCACGGTTGGAGAAAGACTGGCTATACTCGACGAAAAGTTCCCTCAGGAAACATATTCTACAGAGTCAAGATTCAATGATAGCTAGACATCGTATATTGATGTTTCGTTTGTCTTGACTCGTAACTGACTCTTGTAATAGCTTTG
>CAZAZB010000223.1:0-7052 GCA_964489485.1 uncultured Pseudomonadales bacterium
ACTTGAGGCCTTTGATATTTTGACTGTTTGAAGACGAGTCATTCCTGTCGCGGGATCAAATACTGGTTCTCTTGCTAAACCGGAATCTATGACAATATCAACGCCATCGATGGTAATGCTGGTTTCAGCGATATTGGTTGCCAGCACCACCTTTCTGTCATTCAGATTTTCAAGTGGCGCGATGGCGACTGTCTGGTCTTCAATGGAAAGATTCCCAAAGAGCGGGCGCAGCTGAACATTTTGGATCTGGTTTCTGGCTATGGCACCTGCTAACTCGTCGGTAGCCCGGCGAATCTCACCCTGTCCGGGCAGGAATACAAGGATGCTGCTGTTTTCGTTATTCTGCAGCGATTGGATTGTACTGCTAACCACTCGGTCAACAATTCGTTCTCTGGGTTGGCTGGCCTTGCCGTAGTGTACTTCCACCGGGAACTGCTTCCCTTCACTGGTGATGATAGGTGCTCCATTTAATACATCAGCGATTTTGTTGCTTTCAAGTGTCGCCGACATCACCAGTAGCTTTAGTGGGTTGTTATCTTCCCGGAACATGGAACGTCCTTTGAGGCACAGAGCGAGCGCCAGGTCGGAATCCAGGTTTCTTTCGTGGAATTCATCAAAGATAACCAGACCAACGTCTTCAAGTGAAGGATCCTGTTGCAGCATTCGAGTGAGAATGCCCTCGGTGATGACCTCAATTTTTGTTCCGGGGCCTACTTTTGTGTCTAGACGCATCCGGTAACCCACAGTTTGCCCCGGAGATTCATTTAACAGGCTCGCCATACGATAGGCAGATGATTTTGTTGCCAGTCGTCTTGGCTCAAGCATCAGGATTTTATTGTGACCAAGCCAGGGTTGGTCCATTAGCATCAGGGGGACAAGGGTCGTCTTACCAGCGCCGGGTGGCGCCTGAAGTACGACTTCGTTTCTCGATGTCAGTTGCTGTTTCAGTTCATCGAGAACATCGTTGATGGGTAAGTCTGGAACAATCAATTAGGGCAGGAGGTCCTGTGAGAAGAAGTTTGGGAAATACTGGTCAAGAATGTTTAACCTGTTGCTTATTCCTTCCCAAAGCCTGCTTCTCTTAATATGACACAGCCGACTTCTTCAGTTTGTAAGGCGATATCATCGATGTGCGCCCTTAACTCAACAAACAGTTTGGGGCTCAATGCATTGAGGACCTCTGGCCTATTGAGGGTCAGTGTTGCGATACCATTATTGTCTTCACGAAATACTAGTTTGGTGTCCATAGGTTTCAGATCCTTTGAGGTGGTTTGGTGGGAACCCGCCGTTCTATGATAACTTGATAGTCGCGAGACCGCTTCATAGTATCCGAGGCGACCTCTGATTAGGGCGACTGTAGATCTGATTACTGTGTGCGCCTAAGTATTTCATTAAGTTTTTAACCTCTACCGGAATCCAGTTCGGCCAGCTTGTTGCCGCGGATCATCGATTTCAGTTCATCGACATAGTCTTCCCCGCGGGCTGAATATCTCGTTAGTGTCTCTGCCAGCTGCATGCCTGTCACCGGGGAATTGCTGGCCCGCAGAGAGGCACGTAGTTGCCGAAACTCCTGATAGGCCGGGTGGGTATTCAGATTCAGGAAGTACCGTTCAACGGATTCTCGCGGGGAGTTGAATGAAGCCACCTCATGGGAAGCACCCTGGTCGCGTTTTTCCGGAATCAGGCCGCAACCAGCCTTGAAACACCATTGACCAAAATAGTTCCTGCCCTGCCGCGCGAATCGTGAGGTACCCCAGGCACTTTCATTGGCTGCCTGGGCAAGCGCCAGAGAAACGGGAATTATGTCCAGGCGAGCAAATAGTTCATGCCAGTCTGCTTGAGAATTGGCATCAAACGCTGGCATGCCGTAGTGTTCTGCTTTTTTCTGCAACCATTTTTGGTCGCGTCGGGTTCGTTCCTGTTTATGGAAGATGACCGTTAACTCCAGTCGATCCTCGCTGATCGACCGGTTTACTTTTCGCAGAATGGGTAGAAAATATTCGAAGAACACCTTTTTCCTTTCCGACCCTGCAGGATAATTTCTGAATTCTGGTACCGGTCGAACAGATGGCGGATACTGCGTGGTGAATATGATAGTAGCAAGAAGCAGGATACAGGCACCTGTCAGTAGCCATTCATTGCGGCTCATTCGAAATGCCTGGCTAATGATTTAGCGGCGCGACACATTTCTTCCATTCCTTTACCAGAATTGATCTATTTCTATTCATCAGCCAATCGCATCAGAGACTTTTACTGCATGGCTAAAAATTCCCTTCGACATCAGAGATGATTCAGTTGCAACTCTCGTGCGGTAAATTTCTACTCTGATTGCATGAGCTACTTTGTTTTCAGGGTCTGCGTTGACCGCATGTTCGATGAGGTGACAGGCAAGGCGTAAGTCGCCAGCTTCTGCAATTTCCATGGCGCGGCTGGCAAGTTTCTCGCAACCACCGGCGAGTTGAGCAATTTCAGCGCCAAGGGCTGAATCGCTGGCCGGTTTCAGCGTGGCCGGGTTACCATCGTACCAGCCACCATACAATCTCCAGATGTTGTTGATAACAAACTCAGGTTCATCATAAAGAGGGCGAAGGTAGGGTTTTTCCAACAAGACAGGGTCTACTTTTACCGAGTGCACAATGTCATTTTTGCGTACACCCTCATTCATCAAATTCAAAGTGTCATTGACCAGTTGCTCCAGTACAAGGGCACAGTTTTCGAGCACCTCCTTGATTTGTTCGCGTCCTCTAATCGGTAGCCCATGTGCCGGAAGAAAGTATTCCGGTTGTTTCGCCGCCATTGCCCGCATCGCAGTCGCCCACTCCAGTGGAAATCTCTGCACCTTCTGGGGATTACCCGCATTGGGGAAATTCCAGATAAAAAAGTCTCCGGCACAAATCGCTTTATACTTCGGTACCCATATCCATGTGTGATCGTCCGTCTCTCCTTTCGCGTGGTGGAGTTCCATCGCCAACCCGCCCCTGCTGAGTTTCAGGGCTGTGTCATAGGTCGTGGTTGGCTCACCGGCATCACGGGGAAGAAATGAACCCTTAATCTTCGAGCCAAATTGTCGATGGTTAATGACCTGATTGTATCCGTTAGTCAGGTCGTATCTGTTGAAACGAGGCTTTACATTTTCATGACCGAAAATCTCGATATCTGGTGTGCCAGCTTCCTTCGCCGATGCAATAAATGCACCACTACCACCAACATGATCGACATGCCCATGGGTATAAATCAGAGAATTGAACCGGTCCTGCGGTCGCCACTTTTGAATTGCATCTACAACCCGCTGGCCACCAAGCACACTGCTGGTGTCCACAACGACCATGCCATCTTCTGTCGCGAAGTTAACTGTATTTGAAAAAGCTTCTACAAAAGACAGGCCGGCGTCGAGTTCGGAGAGTTCGTGGTTGATCCTGACGAAAGGCTGAGCGACGGAATCGCCTGATTTCAGAATTTTATCAGATATTGCGAATAGGTCTGTCACAATTGCCCCTGTATTCCCGTTAGCGATGCGTGGAGAGTAGCTTTGGATTGATTAAAAAGCAAAGACTACAAAGCTTCAATGACTGTTTGGTAAAACCTAATCGGCATGGTCAGATACCACTATAAAATCCAGTTATCGATGGTTTGAGTTGAGATAAACTGGCTGTTGAACTAGAGTTCATCAGCAGAAGGAATTTTATCAGGGGAAGGTTTCATCAGTGTAGAAAACAAGAGTGTTGTTGGTTGATGGTGACTCCTATTCAGACCATACCCATTCTGAGTCTGACCATTGCCGTCATACCTGTTGCTGCACTTATCATTGTGCTGCATCGTTGGTCTCTGGGGGCGGGTAATGCAGCTTATAGCGTCGGACGTATGCTGGTTCAACTGCTGCTGATTGGTTATCTGCTTGTTTTTTTATTCGAGTCAGATTCCGGATGGATTACAGGTGGCGTGCTCGTCATTATGGTGGTTGCTGCGAGTTGGATAGCACTTAGAACGCTGCCGGATCAGCGAGTAGATCTTTTTGTATATGCTATTGCTTCTATTAGTATCGCTGGTGGTTTGACTCTATTCCTGGTGACCCAGATGGTGCTGAAACTTTCGAGCTGGTATTCACCGCAACAAGTAGTGCCATTGGCAGGAATGATCTTTGCAACTGCCATGAATAGCATTAGCCTCTCGGCTGAGAGGTTGACCGCAGAATTGGAACGCGGTGTTGAGTACATTGAGGCGAGAGGCATCGCATTGAATGCAGCACTCATTCCCATCGTCAATTCACTTTTTGCAGTGGGCCTCGTCTCGCTGCCGGGTATGATGACCGGCCAGATACTCTCGGGAGTGTCACCCTTTGTCGCGGCCCGATATCAGATAATGGTGATGTGTATGTTATTCACAGCCTCTGGTTTTTCATCCATTTTGTTTCTAATTGCTGCAAGGAAAACAATACTTAAAAACCTGGGAAAATCCGGGTCGGAGTAAAATTAGCGTTTTACATTCCGATGAAAAACTCCCACTCTCCATCAGACCGAATGGTCTTCAATGCACAATCCAGCATCGTCAACGAGGAAGTCATGCCTATTACCCTCAAGATATCTCTCGTCGCAACTGATATGTTGTTTATCTTTTATTGGCTAATGGCAGGTTTTTCTGCGCTGGGTATCATCGCGATTCCCGCAGAGATGATGTATGCAGACTACAACGAACCGCGAGTTGGGGCGATATCATGAACCATCTTGAAGCCTGGCAGAAGTTTGGAAAAATCACTTTTAACGATCTACCAGATGATGTCGTCACGATAGCGCAGCAGTGCATTCTGGATTGGCTCGGCTGTGCCATCGCCGGGAGGAGGGAGCCTCTCGCTACGATTTTACTTGATGTGTTTGGCAACAGAAAAGGCAACTGCACCATCGTTGGTTCGGAAGTGAAACTGGATGCGGCAACGGCAGCCCTGTTAAACGGCGCCAGTGGTCATGCGCTGGATTATGATGACACCAGTGCTGCAATCGGTTGTCATGCAAGTGCGCCTGTCTTACCTGCAGCACTTGCCATTGCTGAGGATATTGGTGCCAGCGGTAAGTCACTTATTACCGCTTTCGTTGTGGGTGTTGAAATCGAGGGCAGAATTGGCAGTGCGATTGGTTCCGAACATTATGCAAAAGGATGGCATTCGACATCAACCTATGGCGTTTTTGGTGCGGCTGCAGCAGTTGCCTATCTTCTTGGGCTAAATGATGAACAATACGGCATGGCAATAGGCCTGGCTGCGTCACAAGCCAGTGGTCTGAAAGCAAATTTTGGCACGATGACCAAGCCCTTTCATGCGGGTCATGCGGCGGAGAGAGGAACTATTAGCGCCCTGCTCGCAGCGAAGGGATATACCTCTAACCGGGATGCCGTTGCGGGCAATCAGGGATTCTTTCAGGCGGCGGGTTCTGGCAGTGCCGATCTGGAAAAGCTGGAGACAATCAAAGATCGCTGGCTGATCAGAGACTCATTGTTCAAGTACCACGCCGCATGTTATTTAACCCATGCCGCGATCGAGGGCACTTCGCAGCTAATAAAGGCATCAGAAGAAGCAGAGATGTCTTCTTTAACCATCACCGTCAATCCTGGGTTGCTCGATGTCTGCGGTATTCCAACTCCGGTGACGGGGCTTGAAGGAAAATTCAGTTTACGTGGTACAGCCGCCATGACCCTGCTCGGAATTGACACATCAGATTCACTCTCGTTTGACAATGAAACGATTAATCGACAGGATCTGCAATCTCTCCTGTCTCGTATTACGATTGAAACCGATAACAAATTGGGGCAAATGCAGGCACGTGTCACTCTCGTCACAAAAAACCAGGAGGCATCGGAGACATTTTTTGACGCCGGGATACCCGCCCAGGATCTTGCGGCTCAGAGCGGCAGATTAAAACAGAAATTTACCCATCTGGTTGGTCGCAAAGGACGAGTGACTGCCGACCAGCTGATAACCAAGATTGAGTCTCTTATCGGCATAGAATCAGTAGATCTAAGTCAGCTGGTCGAATAGTTGGGTCAACATCGCGATGACCTACGGAAAAGTGATTGTTGTCGTGTCGTCAATTTTACTCCGACCCCAATTGTTGTAACAATGCAGGGCATGAAAAGCCCTTGTAGTTTGTTTCTAACGTTCATTGTATTGGTATCGTTTGCATCCTTTCCAGCTATCACTGCGTTTGCAGAATCGCCGCCACCGGCGTTTGCTATCTCTACCATTGAAATGGGAGAGGTTCGAAGCCAAACGGTGTTGACTGCCTTTCTAGATGCAAGCGAACAGGCCAGCCTGGTCGTACTAACGGTGGACCGCGATGATGAGCGCAAGATCAGACTCTACCAAATGACAGAGCAGTTGTATCAGGCACCGGCCGCCGCAGAACACCTCTTGCCGGATGATGTCTTTCTTGCTGATGTCGGGTATCTGGAAGATCGCGAGGTGGTGGTGCTGTTTGGACAAAACACTGCCTGGAAATATGACCCTTACACAGGCAAGAGATCGAGGCTCATTTCGATATCATCTCTTTATGGCTCACCTGTATTCGGCAGTGTCCCGAAAATGGATTTTTTCAGAGATCTGAATGGTGATGGTCTTGATGATTTTATTATTCCGGGTTTCTCGGGGTTCCAGATATTCGTTCAGATTGAGGATGGTAAATTCGCCAATCCCTTGGAAGTGAGAGCGCCACCTGTTGTTGATATGTCCTACAACGACTTTCCCTGGTACCAGCCAAAAAAGAGTTTCAATGCGGATATGACCGGTGATGGCAAGGATGACCTTGTGTTCTGGGTAGACGACATGTTTTCTATTTTTCGACAATTGGAAGATGGAGCATTTAGTTCAGTCGCATTGAGAGTTAGGCCCAGTATGGATTTCGAATATGATGGCATGGAAGGTATGAGTATTGCCATGCAGGATGAAGATCAATCGGACAATACAGCAAAGGCGCTGTTTCAGTTAACTGATCTTGATGGTGATTCGATTCCTGATATTGTCACGCTCTCGATCAAGAGCGAAGGAGTGTTCAAGAAGACAACGATCT
>CAZAZB010000224.1:0-7002 GCA_964489485.1 uncultured Pseudomonadales bacterium
TCTCCATCAAGCATATTTTTCCCGCAAGGTGATAAAGCGAATCTATTTTTGTAGTAAATCCTGTGCCTCACGCCCGCTGGACACCACCTGTTCCCGTAAACTTTTCACAACGTCGGCAGCGGTGCTGATACTGGCACTTCCAATGAAGACACACTCAGCATGCCTGGCAGCAAATGCTTGTCCTTTCGGCGATGTTCCTGCCTGAAACAAGACCGGTGTTCGTTGCGGTGATGGCTCACATAGGTGTATGGCATCCAGCTGAAAGTATTCTCCATCATGGGTAATCCGATGCACCTTTTCCGGATCGGTAAAAACGCCTGTAGCACGATCCCGAACCACCGCACCCTCTTCCCAACTGCTTTCCCATAACTGATAAACGACGGACATATACTCGGCGGCAATGTCGTACCGAATATCGTGACTTGTCTGTGACGGTTTGCCAATGCCCTTTGCCGCACTATCAAGGTAACCCGTCACAATGTTCCAACCGATCCTTCCATTTGTCAGATGATCCAGAGATGAGATTTTCCTGGCGAAGGAATAAGGCGGCTCGTAGGGAATTGATCCTGTTACGCCGAAGGTAAGATGTTCTGTTACAGCAGCCATCACTGGTACAAGTGTAAATGGGTCGTTGGTCGGAACCTGGCTCGCACTCCTAAGCGCAGCATCCGGGCTACCACCATAGACATCATATATTCCGGTCACATCGGCGAGAAATATGCCGTCAAACAATCCTTTTTCAAGTGTTCGAGCGAGATCCTGCCAATATTGCATGGTCGTGTATTGCGCCGACTTATCCCGTGGGTGACGCCAGAGCCCACAGGATTGATGGCCTGCGGTATTCATATCAAATGCATTCAGCAAAATCTTTTTTTTCACACTCAATCACCACTTCAATCCAGAGAATTCAAGGTTCGCACCTACTATTGCTGACGGTAGATCCGGTCAGACATACAAATCGTCGGGATATTCACCTGACGTTCATCTATCGGGTCTAGAATAGCAGAATAGGTTGTAGATCAAATAACTACGCAGATGATTGACGATATCGCAATCCGGTGTAGATAAACATTCCGAGAAATGTTCATGAGACATCCCATACAGAAATTGCTCCCTCTTCTCATTTTGATTGGGCTTCTGGCATCATGCGGCGGTGGTGGCGGTTCGTCTCCCACGCCCGCACCACCTCCTCCTTCATCCGACAATACTCCGCCGCCTGTACCGACGCCTCTACCAGCACCAGACCCAAATCCATTTAACATATCTGATCAGGAAGCCTTTCGTTTTCTGAGGCAAGCGACCTTTGGCCCCCAGGACGGAGATGTTGCACATGTCCAACAGCTTGGCTACGAGGCATGGATAGACGAACAATTATCAATCCCTACATCATTACAACTCCCTTATATGGATTCCCTCCCAGTACCTGAAAACCTAATTGAAGGGCAGACTAATCGCATGGACGCCTGGTTTACAAATGTCATCACCCGCGATGATCAACTTCGGCAGCGTATGGCTTTCGCTTTATCCGAGATCATGGTTGTCTCCCAGAACAGCGTACTAGTCAGGACGCCGAGAGGGCTTGCCGACTACTACGATCTCCTGAGCAGAAGAGCACTTGGAAACTTCCGTGACCTGATGCAGTCTGTGACATTGCACCCGGCCATGGGCGTGTATCTTTCAATGCTGGGAAACGAGAAGCCCAACGACGCATTGAATATCAGACCGGATGAGAATTTTGCAAGAGAACTCATGCAGTTGTTTACCATTGGGCTTGTAGAACTGAACACCGACGGAAGACCTAAGGTCGATAACAATGGAGACCCAATTCCGACTTATAACCAGACACTCATCGAGTCCTTCGCCCATGTGTATACCGGTTGGACCTTTGCAAATTCGGCTAGCTTCAAGGATCCTTCATTTGTTTTTACGCAACCCATGCAGGCCTACCCTGATTTCCACGACACAGGGGAGAAGATTCTGTTTGCAGGTACGACGCTACCTGCTGGTCAGTCAGCAGAGCAGGACCTGGCTGACGCACTCGATCTTATCTTTAACCATTCGAATGTCGCACCGTTTATTTCCCGTCGTCTTATTCAGCGCTTTGTCACGGCCAATCCATCGCCTGAATATATCACCAGAGTTTCTAATATTTTTAATGATGACGGTCAGGCTGTACGCGGCAATCTATTCGCCGTTGTCAAGGCTATCCTGCTGGACCCCGAAGCACGAAACGAACCGGTAGGTGATCTATCAGGTAAGTTAACTGAACCTCTACTTCGACTTACATCACTCTGGCGCGCCTATGATGCAAGCGCTGCAAACAATCGATACCTGTTCGCATTTCCGGAATTCTTCTTCGCCCAGGCGCCACTTCGAACACCATCGGTGTTCAGCTTTTTTATTCCCGATTTTGCACCTGTTGGTGATATCAAAGCACTGGGCCTTGTTTCACCAGAGATGCAGATTACCAACGAAACAACCGTGGTAAGCACAAACAACTATCTGGCTTTTGCCATCTATCTACGGAACTCAAGTTCTCCAGATCTCGATGAAAAAGCCATCTTCATCAACATTGATAACGACCTCGCACTGGCATCGGATGCTTCAGCTCTTATTGATCACACAGCCCGGCAATTACTCGGCGGCGCTATATCCCAAAGCCTCCGGGATCAGGCTGTCACCATGGTGGATTCAATTCCTGTCAATGCACCTGAATTTCGTGTATCTGAGGCCATTCATACAATCGTCACGTCACCAGAATTCGCGGTGTTGAAATGAAACGTAAAGAAATGAAACGAACAGAAATGAAAAGAAGACAATTTCTAAAGTATTCAGCGGCCTCTATCAGCACTGGATTCCTAAACCTCCAGAGCATGGACTGTTTCGCGCAGCAAGCACCTTTTAGTGATTACAAATGTCTGGTGAATATTTTCCTTTTCGGCGGCAATGATTCTTTCAATCTTATCGCACCGACAAGCAACGCCGAATACAATACTTATGCGGCATCAAGACAGAACCTTGCCATTCCACAGTCCAGTTTATTACCCATCTTTCCAGACAATCCGGATGGTGCCAGCTACGGTCTTCATCCTTCTGCAACGGCACTTAGAGATCTTTTCGATCAGGGAGATGCCGCGGTGATGGCCAATATGGGGCCAATGGTACAACCGGTGACCAAAGAATCATTTCTGGATGGGTCCGCAGTGGTTCCTCCGCAGTTATTTTCCCATAACGATCAGCAGGGTCAGTGGCAGACCCTAAAAGGTAAATCCAGCTTGTTAAGCGGTTGGGCGGGTCGAATTGCCGACCTCCTGACAACTTCGACCCACGATCAAGGTCTGGCATTGAATACATCAACTATTGGGACGAATCTTTTTCAGGCGGGAATTGAGACTATTCCCTATACCATCAGCCCACAAGGCGCCAATACCTATGGCGCCTTTGACGAAGATCCTGAATTCGGCCAGATCCGCAAGATGGCATTTGAGCAGTATCTTGGCCAGGGGTTTGACAATATTCATGCCCGGGCAATATCTGCGGTTCATCAACGCGCCCTGTTGACAGCCAGCCAAGTCAATACAGCCCTCGAGATGGTGCCGAACCTGAATACACAGTTTCCGGACTCGGAACTCGGCGACCAGCTCAAAATGGTCGCCCGACTCATCGCGGTAAAAGATGAATTTCAGATGTCGCGACAGATATTCTTTGTTGGCGCAGAGGGTTTTGATACCCATGACGACCAGAATCAGGTTCAACCTGAACTGCTAGCCAACCTGAGTGATTGTCTCGCAGCATTTCAAAATGCAATGCTGGAGATTGGACAGGCTGAGTCAGTGGTGGCATTCACGCAATCTGACTTTGGCCGTACATTGACCAGCAATGGTGATGGAACCGACCATGGCTGGGGCGGGCATCAAATTGTCGTCGGCAAACCTGTTCTCGGGAAAAATATCTATGGCACCATGCCTATTCTGGAAATCGGAGGTCCAGATGACATTACTGCGGGTCGTATCGTGCCAACACTTGCTGTAGACCAATATGCAGCGACTTTTGCGCGTTGGTTTGGTGTGGATGAGACTAGCCTGAATTCTGTCGCCCCGAATCTAACAAATTTCTCGACAAGCGATATTGGTTTTCTCTAAGGCGACTTGTTTCCGAAAACCTTGTGCGCAAAACTATTCAGGGCGCGTCTTCACGTGAAGCATTTTCCTCACGCCGATAGGGTAAGACATGGGACTCCAGAAACTCCACACCCACCAGAATCGCAACAATGATGATCGAGAGGACCAGTGCGCCCAGGTAATGCCCAAAACCTACCGCCGCCCCAATTGCCGCGAGAGACCAGATAACCGCCGCGGTGGTAACGCCCACCACCATCCCATCCCGGGCAATGATCACGCCTGCTCCCAGGAAACCGACGCCCGTCACAAGTTGGCCAAGGACACGCGTCGGGTCTCCCATCGTCATGGTATTTGCATGGCCAAGATGAATGAACACAGCGGTACTCAGGCAGATCAGAATACTTGTCCTAATACCTATCGGCTTACGTCGATACTGCCGTTCGAATCCAACGATGGCGCCACAAAGAATTGCAGAACCAACAGTCAGCCAGAAGGGTAACTTTAACGGGTTAAAATAATCCACACCTAGTTCTCCAAAAAAGAATCAGACATATCCAAATCACCAGTTTCTAGCCTGGAGGACAATGATTCTCCGTTATTCTATTCCTATTCAAAGCAAACTGTCTGCATTGATGGTGTGGTATCTTGCAGTTAAATCAGACCAGGCTGACGGAAAGTTACCAATATCCCTCGACCATCAAAAAATGTTCACTCATCAGGAGGCATCATGAATAAAGGAAAAATTATACGTGCAATCGAGACCGCACTTATCGCAGATTCTTACGCTCTTGGTGCGCACTGGATCTATGATGGTAAAGAACTCGCCGCACTGAAAATTGACTGGAGTGAACTCAATGCACCCCAGGCACATTGGCATAAGGGAAAAAAGAAGGGTGACTTCACTCACTACGGCGACCATGCAAATTGGCTGCTGGCGTTCGTCACGGCAACCAACAATTTTAACATCGAGCAGTATCGTGATTTCTGGGTTCAAGAAATGCAGACCTATAATGGCTATGTCGATGCATCCAGCCGAGAAACGCTTGAAGTCATGTCGACGAAACCTCGCGCGATAACAGGATCAACTTCAACCGAGTTATCGATTATAGGACGAATATCTCCACTATTATTGGTATCCAACTCGCCTGATGCCTTCCTCGGCCATGTACAGGACTTTGTCGCCCTTACCCACAATTCGACACAGGTCCTTGAAGGAGCAAAATTCTTTGCCATGGTTCTTCTTGAAGTACTGGAAGGTGCAGAGATTAAAGACGCACTGGTCACTGTCGATGTGCCACAGCAACTCGCCAGTGAGTTTGAAGCGGGAATTCAAAGCAAAGGAAAAGATTCGTTCCGTACGATTCGCGCATTTGGTCCTGCTTGTGGATTCGATGGTGGTTTTGAAGGTACCTTACACCTGCTGGCAACCTATGCTGAGTTTCAGGAAGCCATGACAGCCAACGTAAAAGCAGGAGGCGACAGCGCAGCACGGGGCATGATAATCGGTATGTTAATGGGCGCTGCAGGGAAATCTATTCCAGCTTCCTGGCGGGAGAGAACGACTGGGCTTCACTAGGAGCTTGTTCGAGAATAGAGAACCTACTGCGGACAAGTCTGATTGGCCAGATATTCCCTTAATTTTCGTCAAATATGTCCAATATTTTCCTTAAATTATGGAAAAATCTGACTCAACCAGTCGAGCCCTCGCTACGGCTCCTATTCTCGGACAAGCTCCTAGCATTCGCCCATGATGAGTCGTTCCCGGGAAGACTATAATCCACCATAACAATAATACAGATCACCACCCATGCCAGTAACATCGAAATGATAGTGTGGCTCAGGTAGTGGTCCCCAATAGCCATTTTATAGAGACCCATCAACCATCCGACAGCCATTGCAAACACCAGGGCTCTGACGCGATTGCACCTTGAATGAAACAGAAAGGCCAGTGACAACAAAGCAAACCCTGCACTCGCATGTCCTGCCGGAAAACATAGCTGTGTCTTAGCGGGTTTCATCCCCTCCGGGTAGTGCCCAAAAAGCGTGACGTAGGGCAGGTCACCGCCAAATCTAATCACATGACTCGGGCAGGCGACATTTGTGATTTGTTTAAGTGCACCGACGACAAGCGGAACAAGAACAAGGGATAAAAGCAGGATACGTATTCCACGGGCATGAATACTCAGCCACCCAGACCGCGCGAACAGCACCATGGTTGCAATGGCAGTGACTGCGAGAATCGCGACTGCATCCCTCGGTATGACATAAAGTAGAAATCTTCCGATTCCTTCGTTTTTAAGCCAGACCCAATGATGGTGGGCGTAAAACAGGTTTTCTACCCATAGATCCAAAGGAATCAATTCAAATACCACCAATGTCAGAACCAGCAGTAGAGTCCCAACAATAGCGTAACGCCGAATCCTGTACAGGTCGATGTTCAATCTTCCACCGTCAACATGCTCAGTTCCGATTTGAATACCGGAGTCTCAACATCGAACAAATCGAGAATAGTGTGTGGCAAATTGTCATGAGAAAAAGGCTTACCTTTATTCTTTACAAGATGCAGCGCGTCATCGGCAAAATGCTCATTGAGCCATAGCACCATCGGCACATGTGTTTGTTGTCGTGGCGCGATGGCGTAGGGTAACCCATGAAGGAACAAATCATACTCACCCAATGACTCCCCGTGGTCTGAAATATATACAAGTGCAGCCTTTCTATCCCCATAGTTCTCTTTCAGAAACCCGATCGCTTCATCCAGAAAATAGTCAGTGTAGAGAATAGAATTGTCATAGGCATTTTTAATCGACTCAGGTGTACAAAGGGAGAGTTCTTCTTGTTGGCATGCTGGTTTGAAGACTTCAAAATCAGGAGGGTATCG
>CAZAZB010000225.1:0-6966 GCA_964489485.1 uncultured Pseudomonadales bacterium
GGGTCGGGTCTTGGACTGGCTATCTGTAAGAATTATGTGAGCGCCATGGGTGGTACCATTCACGTGGACAGTGAAGAAGACAAAGGGGCGTGTTTTCGTCTGACACTACCCGTTCTGGCAGAAGTAGAAGAAAAGGCTCAGGGGTCGCTGCCTGAAACGATTCCGGCATCGGCGCCACCAGATGTTGAGAAAGTTCGAGTGCTTGTGGTTGATGATAGCGATTCCAACCGGAATGTCCTTGGTCAACTACTGACAGGTTCTGGATATGATTTCTATGAGGCGTGTGACGGCCTCGAAGCGATAGAGATGGCAGATAAATGCAGACCGCAGATCGTGTTAATGGACCTGCAGATGCCCCGCATGGATGGCTACGACGCCACCCGAGAAATCAAAGCGAGAATGGAAACAATCATTGTTGCCGTCTCCGCAAATGTATTTGAAGCGGATATCAAAAAAGCTGAAGAAGCGGGTGTTTCCGGATTCATCAAAAAACCTTTTAGGCTCGGCATGATCCTTGATGAAATTGAAAAACAGATGGGTTCGGATGTGCAATCCGCCAGTCAGGAAGAACGTCCCGTGCTGTCGCTCAATACCCTCTCTGCAGAAGAAGTGACTGATCTGAACCAGGCACTGTTGCGAGCGGATCCAGAAGCATTCAAAGCACTGGTCAGCCAATATGATTCTCTGGACCCACAAACGACCTCAGAGCTATTGATTCTGGTCAACAGCTATCAATATGAGAAATTGTTGGCACTCTTGTCGGCTCAATAGTGCTCCGACCAATTCACTTTCGGCAACAGAATTTGTGTATAGGTTTTTGTCGATCTTCCTTGATGTAAAGAATGGACACAGGATCTTTACAAAACTTACAAAAAGAAAAATAAATACACCTGAAAGAAACAAACCCTGAACACGTAGAAGCTAATCTTTAGGCAACTCAAAGTTGGTTATCTATTGGAAGGTTCCTTATGTCATTTATCGTTTATGTCGATCATCAAGAAGATATTATTTACCAGAAGGCGGTGGATGTCTTCAATGATGTCCAGTCGTGGGATGCAATACAACGAATCAAGGATCTTGATGCCACGCGTAAGAACTCCATCATTCTGGATTTTACTGAAGTTCGAAGACTGGATATCAGTTGTGCACACATGGAATACATTGGCTTTAAGATTAAAACGGAGATACCTGTTTGCCTAAGGGCTATCGTGGTAAAGGAACGCCATCGAGAAATCGTTGACACATTCGCAGCATATTCAACAGGAGCGTTTCAAAGTGTCAAAATATTTGATGATGTACAGAGTGCCCGTAACTGGATTAATGCAACACCCAATCGACTGGAAGACGTTATGCAGCAGGTTCAAAAATCACTGGATAACGCACCGCTAAGAATCCCCTCTTCCTTACTCTAAGGAAGCGTTCCTTAGACACCCACCAGTTTTGACAGAACGGTCGTCAGGGGTGAGCAACAGGCGATAGAAGTGAGAGGAAGCTAAATGAGCACAGCGAAGTTTTTAATTCACAGCGACCCTGGCCATTCTGGTGACCAACAACCAGGTGACGAGCAACATCTCTGGGGGCAGCTCCCTGTCGGAATATTTCGCTCGAGCCCCTGCGGTGACTTGACCTTTGCCAATGATAATTGGTTGATCCTGGCCGGTGCCAGCAAGGAAAGTGCACTGTCATCCAGTTGGTTTCAGCATATCCATCCCTCTGATTTCGATGCTGTATCCGATCACTGGGCGCTAGTAGTGAGTCGAGAAGAGACATTCGATCTTGAATTTAGATTCCTGTCGCCCACTAACATTATGACATGGGTGCACTGTTGTGCCCAGCCAGAGTTTAATGCCAATGGTACTTGTACGGGGTATCTAGGAAGCCTCTCGGACATCACGGAGCTAAAAGAATCCCAAAATCAATTACTGACGATTCTGGACAACTTGTCAGATGTCGTTGTTGTTATTGGTCATGATGGGCGTATTCTCAATATAAACCCGGCATCCCAAGGGGTGTTTGGCTACCAACCTTATGAGTTGATTGGGGAGTACTGCACTATATTGATTGAACCCGCAGACAGGGCATTGTTCCAACAAAGACTGTTATCCGTGGGTGCCAATGTACCAGGAAACATGATTGAGGGACCGGGTGATGGTCAAGCTTTCGTATTTAGGGGCGTCAACAGTTCCGGTGAGCTCGTTGAAGTGGAGATCTCTACCAACCATTGCGTTCTTGCGGGTAAACAACATGGCTATATCTGTGTTATTCGTGATATCGGTGAGCGTACTCGTGAGGAGAACTATCGCCGTGAGTCGCAGAAGATGTCGGCACTCGCCCAGGTAACAAGAGGTGTATCCCACGAGTTTAGCAACCTTCTCAGCGTGATGATGGGTAATCTGGAGTTGTTGGCGAGGCAGTTAGACGTTGACAATATAACAAGGTTTATTGAGCCATCCATCCAGGCAGGTGAGCGGGGTGCAGACTTGGTGCAGCGACTACTTGCTTTTAACAGTCAACAACCACTCAGCGATCTGAATATCAGTGTTGCCCGTTTTACAGAAGATCTTGCGAAACTTGTTCCCGGTACCATCGAGATAGACATCAATGTTGAACCAGCAAGCATGGATCTGAATGTAAGGGTCGATCCGGTTTACCTGAATACTTGTATACAACAGTTATTGCTAAACGCATCAGAATCAAATATCGACAGTCGTCAGACGCTCATTACCCTGGAGATTTCTAGTCTCTTTCTGACGGACCTGGGAGATATCGAAGGACACCTGCCAGACAAACCCTCGTCGATTAAACATGGTCAGTACATAAGAATATCTGTCTGTGACAAGGGTATTGGCATGCATGATGAAACACTCTTTCGTTGTGTCGATCCATTTTTTAGTACCAAGGAAGATCACACGGGACTAGGTCTTAGTTCTGTCATAGGGTTCGTCAGACAATCAGGTGGGTATGTCTCGATAGAATCTGCAGAAGAATCGATGACGGGATCAGAAGCCAGCGGCACACGTGTTCATTTGTATTTACCCGCTACTGCTTAGGGCTTTTATGCCGTTCTCTGTTGCCGTTCTTTTTGCAGGTCTCTCTTTCAGATCTCTCTTGCAAGTCTCTGGAGTTCTTTCTATAAGCACTTTCTTTAAGCTCTTTCTTTAAGCTCTTTCACACAGTTATCCTTAACTCGTCCTTGTGATGCTAAAATTCTGATTTGCACGCTGGTGTCCACTCGGCAGTCATCCACCATTCCTTTTAAAGACAGCACCGGGTGGATAGCAATTGGCCGTCGGTTCATTTTATCTGTGGGTGTATTGACCATGGGACCCGAGAGCTGAACAATATCTGGGGTGTAGAACAGGCATAAAAAAAGCGGAGTCGAAGTTGTGGACCTTCGACCCCGCTTCCCCATCGCGCCTCGCTTGGTTGGTTAAAACCGGGTGAGACGAGAGATTGTAAGCTTAAGACTTACAATCCCATTCCTGAGACCTTGTCAAAGAAGCGGCTCTCATTCAATGCAGCTTGTATCGCTGCTAGCGACTTGAGATCAAACTTTTTGGTGGTTGTTTTCGTGGGCTTACTTTTCGTGGTCAGTGTTTTGGCCACTACCTTCGGCGCTGTTGTCTTTGTCGTTATTGTGCTGACCGGCTTGATGCTGACATTGCTTGTACTGAGACTGTTTGTGCTGACACTACTTGTACTGACATTGTTTGTGCTGACATTGTTTGTGCCGAGATTGCTTGTACTGAAATTGTTTGTACTGGTAGCCGGGGCCGTGACCGTCTTAACCTGGGTTGTTTGTACAGGCGTCTGAACGGCCTGGGTTGATGGGCTGGCTTGCACCACAACCGGTTTGCTAATGACCTTAGGTTGCACCTTCGCAGGCATTGCTTTGAACGATGTTGTTGTTTCTCTTTCACTACCAAACAGGCTTTTGAATGCGTTGTTGTTTGAAAATGAGTTCGTGTTGAAGCTGAAGGCGGAGATCTTAAAGTTACTCATGAATGAAGAGATCTTGCTGCTGAAAGAAAAATCATTTCTATCCGAGATGATTGGTGTCCTTTTTGACACCACAACGGCTGAATGGGTTATGGTGACGGGTTGCGCCGAAATGGTCGCTGGTTTTGTCGTTGTAGGTGTCGGGGGTGAAGTCACAGCAACGGGTTTAGGCGCCTCTACAGCAGGCGTTGCCGGGCTAGCGGAAGCAACGATTTCTACGGATTCCCGTGTCGCACCAGTATCAGTCTGCCCCCACCCATTGTATCCCCAGCAAATCACTTCACCATCATCAATAGCACAACTATGGTTTGTACCCGCAGCGACATAAGTTGGGTCAATTAAAGAGGGCACCTCTGTTTGTCCGAACCCATTCTCCCCCCAACATTGAACGCCATATTCATCCAATGCGCAGATATGATGATAACCAGCAGATATTTGCCTCACATTTTTAAGAGAAGGGAAATCCAGTTCTCCCTCTTCATTGGCGCCCCAGCATTGGAGCCCTGAATCATCTAAAGCGCAGCTGAAACTATTACCCGCGACAATCTGTGTCGGGGAGTTAAGTACAGGAACAGAAGTAGCACCCAGTGTGTCGTCCCCCCAACATCGCACACCACTGTCGTCCAGGGCACAGGTGTGATAAACGCCAGCGGCTACCTGGACTGGATTGACCAGATTGTTGGGCACATTGAGTTCGCCGAAATCGTTAGCACTACCGAAACAACGAAGACCCTGGTCATCAATGACACAGGTGTGATAAATATTGCGTGCCAGATCAATGGCATTGCGAACCGAGACAATGTTGAACCCGCTCAGCCCCCAACAAGTAACATAGAATTCGTCCAGAGCGCATGAATCTTGTCCTCCGACACTGATTTTGTAGGGGTTCACTAAGGTATCGGGTACGTCACGCTCACCATAGTGGTTGCTACCCCAACAATTAATCTTGCTATTCAACATTGAGCAAGAATGTCCGTGGCCCAGAGAAAGCTCGTCTGGTGCACTGGAGGGGGTATTGCCAAGAGCTGACCCGGGTATCACTGCAATTACAAAAAGGAAGAACAGCAATGCTGCGATCGGTATGCTATGCACCGGCGGTAACGCGAAAACTGAAGTTGCCGATGATAGGGCTGAGGTTTCATTATTAAATCTAATAATCTGATTGTTTGTACTGTAACTCGTTAGCTTGGTATTCATTTTCTTTCTCGGTCTCCACAAAACACGAAAAAGAATTTTGCTATTCCAATGTAAGACAGTAATTGCCAACAAGTATTTTCAGGTAATAAACAGTAATCGAATGTAATTCCCCTGCCTCTACTAATGACCTGTTCGAGATCTCCTTCCCACTCTCAAGTTTTGTTGCCTCTCTGCCGACAACAATAGTGGAGCAGCATACGGGCTGCGCGTGTCTGTTAAACAGTGGCGAAAAAATGAAAATAAGTTGGCTGCAAGGTCGCAAGCCCCACACCAAGCTGGTGGGTCTTGCAATTGACCCGGATGTCTTAACAGCTGTTGTGCTGAAACGAAATGATGGCATCGCCAAAATAGAAAGCCTGTCCATCATCCCGCCCGAAGACGGAAACCTCCGTGCTCCTTTCAGGAACTGGGTGGTTTCAAATCAACTTGAAGGCGCAATATGTTATCTGGTGGTGAACCAGGATCATGCGGCAACCTATCAGGTGGAGCGTCCCATGGTCGAAGAGAACGAATTGGAAGAGGCCATCGGTTGGCAGATTAAGGATTCCATTGGCTTCGACCTGGATGATGCCGTCATCGATACGTTCGATTTTCCGGCGGATGCACTTCGTGGTCGCAAACCCATTGTAAATGCCGTCGTCGCACGAAAAACAGATATCAGAGAGTTTGTATCTCTTGTGGATTATGCAGGCCTGGATCTTGAAGCTATCGATGTACCAGAGATGGCGTTCAGAAATATTGCATCTATCTATGCAGAGGAAGGTCGGCCAATCGCAATGCTCACAATGGACGAGGCCGCAGGAACAGTATCAATCTTCAAGGATGACCAGCTCTATCTGTCGCGCCACATCAACATAACCACTTCAGTTTTCGCCGCTTCGGGCGATATAGAGAAGGAGGAGGAAGGAATAGAGCAGCTATGTCTGGAAATTCAACGGTCTTTAGATTATTTCGAGAGTCAGTTGAACCAGGCAGCACCAAAACGACTCTTGCTCTACGCTACAACCGGATCAGCAATTCTTCATGAAGCGATATCCAGTAGATTAAATATTGAGGCAACCATCTTGGATCTTCGGCGCCTGGGTATCGATATCGGTAGTAGAGAGATAGACATAGATGAGCGCGTGTCGTCGGTGCGAGCCGTTGGTGCTGCACTCAGACAGGAGTCGGTGTGATTCAACAAGTCAATTTGTACAAGGTTGAATTCAGACCGAGGAAGCTGCTCTTTTCCTTCAACCAAATTTTAGCGGTCTGGGGTGTGACGATACTGGGTTGTTTCTTTTTTTCCTGGTATCTGGAGTTTTCCTTAAAGGAACAAAAAGTTTCGTTGATCAAGGCAGAACAGGCTGAACTGAAAATGAACCAACAAGTGAAGAGTTTGGAGCAACGTCTTTCTGAACGCACCCGAGACCAAAGCCTACAGGAGGATAACGATCGACTAAAGGATACGCTGGAAAGAGGCGCCAGGCTTATTGTTGCGGTGAATGGTGGGCAAGGAGACTGGAGTAGATCTGCATCCATGGCGGACATTTTCGAAGGCTTGTCACATCAGACATTGACTGGCATCGCGCTGGATGAAATCCACATTAGCGAGGGACCATTGAGAGAGCTGTTTTTTTTACCGAGTTATAAGACGACCGGTCGTATAAATCACTAAACCAAAAGGAGCTACACCGTGAACCCAGCCACCCGAAATTTCGATGCCTACACGTTTTCGAAACAGCCGGACTACGACGAACCGACATTTCGTACGGAGTTCGCCAAGGCGAT
>CAZAZB010000226.1:0-6962 GCA_964489485.1 uncultured Pseudomonadales bacterium
AAACCCAGTTACACCGAACATGTATAGAAGCTGGCAACAGTGTATCGCCCTTGTGCCTCAGTCAATTTTCTTAAGGGATGCATCGATAGCAGAAAATATTGCTTTAAGTATTCCTACCTCAATGATCGACAAGGATCGTTTACAAATCGCTGCAGATCAAGCACAACTTTCCGAGCTGCTAACGAGAAACCCTCTCGGGTTCGACACTCTCGTTGGTGAGAATGGTGTATTCCTAAGTGGAGGTGAGCGACAACGGCTTGGAATCGCCCGAGCAATTTACAAGCAGGCCAATATTCTTATTCTGGATGAAGCGACCAGCGCTTTAGACAATGAAACCGAGTCTGCGGTATTGGGATCAATACGGCATGCTAATCCGAATCTTACGATCATATTAATTGCCCACAGAGACAGCACTCTCAGCTTTTGTGATCGAGTGCTTCAACTGGATAGCGGGAAATTCGCACAGGCTACAATCTAACAGACTGTCAGTAAGGACTACCCTCTATTCGCTATCTTCAATTCGATGTTAAAAAAGCAGAGATCGCAGGCTTCGTACTCTCTCATCCATCACCCGCTGACCTTTTAGAACATCAGCATCCATATCTCCACGCATCCATATCTGTACCGCCACTCTGGTATCGCTCATAACTCTTCCCACAATTCGCGCAGGCATTTTTGTCAAAGGGTACTTTCCCCCTGATTCGCCTCCGGTATTCCTGGAAAACCAACTCGCCATCCGCAATCGAACCTTTTGTAACAGCCCCTTGTAATCACCGGCAGCCGCAAGGGTTACAGTGATCGGTGGTCGTTTCTCCAACCGCGCATCAAATAATTGGTGCCATGCCAATGTACACATTTGTTCAAGATGACCCTCGGGTAGTTTGTTCTTAATCACATTATCCTTAATGTAATGCTCAACCCTGACTGAAAACAGCCCATTAACCAGGTGGAGAGCCAGCAAAATTGTTTGCGCGCTGCCATCTTTCATACTCTCATTCCACAATCGATCCCAGTCTATCTGCTCACCCCACTTTTCCAACAGTAGCCTCAGATCCAGCAACCATAACAATCCGGATTCGCACCCATGACGATAGACAGCGTGAACCGACAGTTGCACCAGTAGATCCGTTGGTTCCAGAACGCGCATCATATTATTGGTTTCCACGGAGTGAATCTGACTCCTGGCCCATCGGGCATCCCAATCGGGAATCTGTCCACCCGGCATGGGTTCAGCGACACATTTTAGATCCAACCCAAGATATCCAGAATTCAAGATTTTGCAAAACTTCTTTTCATTCAGCATCGCTGGCCGATCAACCAGAGTCGACAAGTGGTTATGAATCGAGGAGAGTTCTGTTTTAGCCAGTAGGTTGTCAGAGAGATATTTTTGTCTCAGGGGATCATCAGGGTCAAATGGCGCAAAGTATTCCACTTTATTTAGTGCTGTTTGAGCCTTTTCTAAATCCTGTTCCTGGACCAACAAATCCACATCCCGCATTGGCCTACAAGATGGGTCCCTGTACAATCGGCAGGCAAGATCAGCCCCTTTGAGCACCAGGCAAGGAATATCGTACTCGGCAAAACTCGATGCAATACGTTTAAGTTCGCTGGATCGGCGGAGATGACGCAACCTGGTAGCTAATCGCGCTTTGTTAAGTGTCTCTTTCGCTGAAAGTGGTAAGTGCGAAAATATGTGATGTTCTTCGCAAGAGGCGTGCAGATAGGAAAAAAGGTTAGAATCGAGAGTTGCTAACAACCCTTCCCAATCCAATCCTCCCCAATCTATAGTTTGAACTTCTGCACGAACCGCGCCTGCATTAGAGAGCAGAAGCAACAGAGCTTTTTGCTCTGATGTTACGTCGTCGATCACTGCTTTACCAAACGTTCGATTAATCCAGCGATGCGACCAGGCAGATAAGAAGCTCTCCTTGCCCTTCTGCAGAGACGTTTTGACCCTGGGATGGACAAGTGCATCACCGCAATGGTCCCTATCAGCGACATCGCGGCGGCCAATTTCCTGAAACCCACGTGTTCGACATTTTTAACTGTTACTTCGATTACGGCACCATTGAAGTCGCAAGAGGCAATTTTGCCAACAACTTCACTTAGCTGAATCGGTGGATCACACAATAACCAGGCATCTCCTCTGGTGACTAAATGATTGGCCAATTTACCATGACCTTTATAGATAATTCGGTGCGCCACCAGATTGGTTCCGCTTAGACATGCGACCACTTCACCGAGGACATATCGGTCTTTTTCGACAGGTTGAATCACTATTGAACTACCATGCGGCATGCTCATCCCCATACTGGCTCCGGAAACACGGGAGGTAAATCCACTGCCAGACCCAGCCATCAATGAAGCGAAGTTTGATGCCCTGGAGAATTCATCCATATCATCAAAAGAACTATGCAGCGTACGCTCCTCCATACATCAACTCACAGAAGTACGGAAAAGATATGGTCCCACGGTTCGCGCCACAAAGGGTTTGCGAAAAGCCCACACGAGCCCATCCACGTAGAAATGTGATAGAGCAACCGTATTGGCAATTATCCAGTAAGGTAGAACATTACCCATCATCCTGCTCCCCTTATCAAGAATCCCAAAGATCAATCCAACCACGACGCAAAAGCAAACCAATGCAATATTACTTGAACTGAGTTGACCGAGACAACGTTGCTTCAATGAAGCATCCCCACTAGTACCAGCATACTTTCTTCGATTCAACAGCCAGATGAATGCCAGGTATTGAACAACATGCCCGCTCAACATGGCGAGTGTCGCAAGGCCACTATCTTCAACCCAAATAAACGGGTGAAAAAGAAGAAGACTAGATGAAATGAAACACTTCTCTGGCAAACTCACACCATTCGGCCTGCGTGATAGCGCCAGAACAAACCGGAGGCCGCAAAAAACGGCACCAGCAAGTAAGACAAACGGCACTGGCTCAACTGCAGAAACATGGATCCATAAGACAATATCGTGAACAACGGGTGTTCGTTCCATGAACCAGAAGGCCATGGTGGCGTTGGTGAAAAGGAAAGTCCCCCGAGCCCAAAATTTCTCCTGGGAGCACCCACCATTCAGCCGACGATATACCGAAAGGATGCCAGCGCTTTGTTGTGACACATGGTACACATTCCAGATAATAATAATGGCGCCAATTAAGGTACGCTGATCAGTTACCCGTAATGCGATGACAGACAGCAGTATCAGCACCGGTCCTAAAAAATACAGCACCCAGTGTGTTCTAAAATATCTCCAGTTCTCATCACCGAGGTAGAAGCTAAAACTAGAGACGTAGTGGGGAAATATCAGAAACAGAGAGACAAGCAACCCCGCCGTTCGACCCAGCGGCGAGTGCAAAACGATCAACACGAGCATCAGACCAATGACCGGTGCCAGGGAAAAAAGCAAGACATCGTAAACAGGGCTTTGAATCCAGCTACCACCAATCTGAGGAATACGGCGGATTTGTCCTGCTTGAAATGAATCTGCCATTTTCGCGGCGTCCATCCGGCTTTCAGTTGTTCGGTGTATTTTTGGCGTTTTCTTTCAGGGTCACTGCATAATCAACTTCTTGATCACTAAACCCCGCTTCAAGTCGGCCCGTGATATTCGTGCCATAGGTCGCGCTGTCAATTGCTTCCTGCCCCATCACCTCGCGAAAAGCGATTGATGCCTGATTCATCGCACGACCAACATCCATCACTGTACCAGGAGACTCCTTGATACACGCGTTGATGTATTCATTGGCATAACGGACATGGCTTATCTCGTCCGCCAATTGCGATTCGAACAATGCCGCCAGTTCTTTGTCGCCGCTCTCATGAGCAGCCTCAATCTCAGGCTCTATCGCGTCAACGCCTTCAGCTTCAAACAGTCTATTCTGAACGGCTAGCCGCCCAACCAGTGAATTCAATTTGGTGATGATTCTGTATTGAAAATTCAACACCGCGTATTCGCCTACGGTGCCTCCGCGTTGAACAAATAGCGCTTTAAACATGCAGACATGCCGCGCTTCGTCGCTTACCTGGCGCGCAATTTTCATTCTAATCTGCCAATCTGCATCGGGGAACTCAACCAGGCTATCCGCGGCACATTCCATTCCATCCACTTCCTCATTCATTTGTCTATGAAGAAACTCTAATTGACGTTGCGCGCTCTCCACCGGTAGGTTTTCACAATCACACCAACGCTCAACAACACAGAATCGATCATCTCTGGCTGGCCCATCCGCAAACAAGGCAGCGCTTAGTCTGGATTCCTGATTATTAGTGACTTCACCCATCGCTGGGTCTGCTGCTAGTCAGTGATCTCATCCCCGATTGGCGTAATATTTCATCAATTTCTTCATCGGTGAATTCTGCGAGTTTTCGATCTTCGACATTCACACCCATTTTAATATGACGTTCAAAATTGATGTCTATTGCTGCGCCCTTGCCTTCTATTGGAGGTGAGACCGCTTCATTCGCTTCAGATAGAAACTGCATCGCTCTGGCAATTTTTAACAGTGCTCTGCCATCATCCTTCACCATTCGCTTGATCCATCTATTGGCGAAGCGAACATGGTTTATTTCATCCGCGAGGATGCTCTCTAGCAAATCTGCGGTTTTGTTATCCCCCAACGATCGCCACAGCTTCTTCAAGCCGCCCAGCAAATCTATCTCCCCTGCTTCAAATGTTCGATTTTGGATGGCTAACCGTGCCACTAGGCTATCTTGCATAATCGTCACTGACCACTCGAAATTCCCAACCGGGAATTCACCCTTGAAACCACCAAGCTCACATAGCCTGCTGTACAAACCCTGTACATGGCGAGTTTCATCAAAAGTTTGGCGCGCAAGTTCCATCCTTAGTTCCCAGGGTGCTTCCGGAAAGTCCACCAGAGTTTGTGCCGCTATTTCCAATGACCCTACTTCATTGTTCATGTGACGATGTAGCTTTTCTCGCTGCGCTTCTGGTGAGCGTGGGTCCTCAATCGTGATCATTTCCTCATCTGTGTGTGCTATAGAAAAACATGCTTCCCGAGCAGGATCTGCCTTTAACTCAAATCCATTGACCGTTTTAGATGGGAAGGAAGTGTTCAAGACCTCGCCTCTGATTTTTCGTTGGTTTCTTCGCAATGCACGACAAAATCATCCACCAGGTCCCGGGGTAAGTTCGAGTTAGGATGCAATCCCGAATCCGCACAACGCAGGTCGGCACAATCTTGTTGCATTCGAATTTGCGAATTCAGAATTGACTGAACAATCCTAACGGTTGGCTCGTCCATCAGATCATCAGTCCACTGAAGATAGTTGTGGTACTTTTGAGTCAAGCCAGGCATTACGCAATCATAAAAGCCTTCGATTCGATCGACTGTATCAGTCAACGAATCCATCGTTATCAAAAAATCGCAGTAAGCATCCATTGGAGCAAGGCTAAAATGCAGCGGCGCACGCAATTCAAAAGCTCTCTTTCCAAGCGCGTCCGCATGCTGCGCACAATCCCAAACATGGCGCCCAAATAACACCTTCACTTCCATTTCAGGTGTTGTGGCAACCCAACTGGCAAGCATTTCCATTAGTCTCACTTCAATCCAGCGAAAAGTGCCAACGAATTCAGATCTATGCTGTACTGACATGCGGAACATCTCCAACTACTTTCTCGATTAGATCAACAGTATTTTTTGGTAAACCACCAACGGTCAGGCGATAACAGTTTACTTGCGAGAATATCCTTAACATCGTGATCGTTCGTTGCGCAACGGAATGGCCCCACAATGTACCTAATAATGGCGAAAGCATTTTCACGTCGGCTACCCCCAGATCAAATTGCGAGACAGCTGGTTTATCCGCAAAACCACTCAAAAAGAAAACGTGTGTCAGAGCAACGCTCGCAGAGTGGGACTTTGGCAACAAATCTACCACCGGTACTCGTACTCTGACGGTGCCATCCAGCATCACTTCTCGGTCCCCGCCATGTTCTTTCAGATAAGCCTCAACCAATTCTGCTTGTGGCCCATCTCTAATCGATGCTGCGCGTCGAAAGGGTAATAACATCCTGGATGATTCCAGGATCGTTGCATACTCATCGCTTAGAAATCCGTGACCTCGCTCTGCAAGTGCCAGAGACAGGGTAGTCTTTCCTGATCCTTTATCGCCGCCCAACATGACCCCGTGCTTATTCATGGCGATGGTCGCTCCATGGAAAAAACAGACGTCTTTCTGTATTCTCATTGCGTTTGCTATTGCAAAGTGAGCAACAACAATCTGCCATTTGTGCAACCAACTCGCAATTATTAGGTCACCTTTGAAGGCAAACACTGGCTCAAATCTATCTTCGTTTGAAGTAACCAATTGCCAATTGTCATTCGTCGTTCGGGTGCACTCATATTCTGATTCAGGGAATAATCGCGTGAGAAATTCAACGCGATCGGTCGTCGAATCAGACATTGAAATGACAGTGACTTTCTCTTTGGGTACTGAGCGGATACTCAGATGAGATTGCGGTGAGTGGTCCTCCATCTCGAAGGGAATCTCACATTCTCCAAAAATCCTGTTAAATCTTGAGGAAAATTCATCGTCATTGCACGACAGGGAAAACACGAGGGTTCCTAGTAAATACCGAACAGGTTGCTGATCTATACCATTACTAAGCACCGAGACCAGCGTAGCGGTCCTATCCCACCAGGAGGTGTCTGCCACGTCTTTTGTCAAATCTAGAATCGAATGAGTTACGTGAGAGTTTACATCTGAAATGAAACGACAAAGTCATCTGATGTTACACCCACCACATGCCACTCCCAGCAGCAGTAACCTGGAAAGCACTCAGTGCTTCTTCTTCGTTTAGAACACTCACAGTTGGTGTAACGTAAGTTGGTTTATTTTTATCGGTTTCAGAATCGCCAAATTCCGTTATTCCATTGTCTTTCATACTAGCCCCATCTGATGTTATTGTTAATTTCGAGGTATATT
>CAZAZB010000227.1:0-6942 GCA_964489485.1 uncultured Pseudomonadales bacterium
AAGCTTGAGGCTGACCTCGCCAAGGGTCTCATGAGTATTGGCGCGGTTAAAGGGACGGCGATCAAAGCGACACTGGCATCATTTGCAGCCGGCATATCAAACCATGTCTTCCAGCCTCCAAATGGCTGCCCTCTTGTGATCCATGCGAGGGCTGTTAAGGAAAAAACAATGAACACGCGCTTCTCATCGGTTTGCCATTGGCCGACCCTGGGCATCTCGAAGTCTCCGCGGAAGTTAAGCCGCCGGGTTAGCCAGAAACCGATGAGAGGAACAAAGATCAGTACCACGGGTACGCCCCAGAACATCCATGTTAGAAAACCAATCTCGTCTCCGGTGCTTTCGAAATATATCTCACGAAAGATCAGGTTTGGCGGCGTACCGATGGGTGTGCCGATACCACCGACATTGGCTGCGTATGCGATACCCAGAAGAAGGGGCGGCGCGAGTTTGGCATCTTTCGTCTTTTCGAGCACAGCAAGGGCCACCGGTAAAAGCATCAAAGTGGTCGCTGTATTGGATATCCACATGCTGAGGACTGCGGCGGCAGCCATAAAGCCGAATACCAGACGGCGACTACTGGTACCGCCAAAAAGATTCACCATATTCAGGGCGACGCGGCGATGTGCTCCGCTTCTTGCCATGGCTGTTGATAAAATGAAGCCACCCATCAGCAACAGTACAAGAGGACTGCCATAGGCGGCTCCAGTTTCTGATGGTGATAAAATGCCTACCATAGGGAGTAACGCGAGAGGGATGAGCGAAGTGGCAGGAATCGGAATAGGCTCAAAGATCCACCAGATTGCACACAGCAGCGTAATGGCAGCCGTCCAGCATGCTGAAGAATCCCACCCGGCAGAAGCTAGCATCAAATAGATAGCGGCAGCTAATAGTGGACCTAGAAATAGAAAAATGAGCGAGGTACTGAATTGACGCATGATGTAGGGTTACTAAAAGTTCGTATGTGCGGAAAGAGGATTATACACATGAGAAATGAAGCCTCGTCTTGCTCATTCCTGCTCATCACTCGCAACAAGCTCGGATGCCGTGGTGTAGGCAGCGTTCCTGACTTCTTCTGCCAGGGTTGAATCTGGCAGTGTTCGCGCCAGAACCATACCGCCAACACATAAGGCAGCGAGTGATAGGGCGGATTGTCTGGCATTCGTAGGACTATTGACCAAGCCATCTTCAAAATAGGACACCATTGCCAGTAACAATTGCTGGTAGGAGGATCTGACTTCAGGATTAGAACGCGCGATATCTGAAGGTAGGGCGATCATTGGGCAATGGCCATCCAGATCGGCGAGGTGCTCAGGTGACAAATAACCTTTGATCATCTGTTGTGCCATCTGAGGTGACGGCTGGGACGGATCTACGCCAGAATCTGCATGCCACTTCGCCCCTCTGCCGGTGAGAAAACTTGAGACCGCCGCACTGTGAAGGCTTTCTTTGCTGTCGAAGTGATTGTAGAACCCACCTCTGGTTAGGCCGGTATTTTTCATTACCATATCAATCGTTACATCCTGGAAACCATGGCGATTAAAAAGTATTCGAGCGGATTCAATAATCTTCGCTCGTGTCTTCTGCTTGTGGTCGCGACGATAAGACATAGGGATCCTCCTGAGGCATAGGACTCTAATTTAAATAAATACATATGTTCTTTAACATATATTGATTTAGTGGCCTACTACTTCCGGGTTCTGCCATGGTGAGAGTGTCTTCGCTGGGCGAACAAATCCTAAATTTACCGAGTTGAGTGAGAGGAAAGATGAAAAGATTTATGCTGTTGATGTTTGGCTTCGAAAAACCAACACCTGAAATTATGAAAGCCTGGGGAGCCTGGTTTGAAGCAACCGCTGATAAGACTGTCGATCAAGGTGGCTTTCACGGTGCGGCGAAAGAAATTTCTGCGACGGGTACCATCGATCTGCCCATGGGAATGGAATCCATCACAGGCTATACCATCATTGAAGCTGAGAACATTGAACAGGCAGAGGCGATAGCGAAGGATAACCCTTTTATTGCCAGTATTCGGGTCTATGAGATTATGTAGTGTTTATCGCATGGAAGATCTCTCTATCGTCGCAGGAGTCTACATTTCCCGGCACAAACCAGCGATGAACGTCTAAATAGTCCCGGAAACAATGGGCTCAAATGCCGTCAGACTATCCAGTAACGCGGCGTTTCCCAACCCATTACCCGGAAAGAATTCGCCAAAACGATTCTGCTCTCCATGGAGTGCCAGATAGTTCAATGCAACCGTCTGTACTAACAAATTGACATTGTTGGCCGCTGGTGAAGATGCCGTCTCAACGGAACCATCTGATCGGAACCAGCCAATCTGCTGATGTTTTGCCTGGGCTTCGGGATCACCTCCCAGAAGTTGCGGCCGACCATTAGGACTGTGGACCAGAAAAAATGAAGCGGCAGTAGATTGATTGTCCCCGGTCCACACGCCCTTGCCGCGACCATCAACACTGTCGTCAATCGATCCATTGCTTGCAACAGAGCCATCCGAGAAAACATAGATCATTAGTGGAACGCCAACGCGGGACGCATATTCCAGGCAAGCACCAATACACCGTCCGGCGCGCAGGTCTCGTAGTTCGCCTGTCGAGCGGTCACCGGTGTGATAGTCGTAGCCACCCATGGTGATGCATCCGGCACCAGCAAAACCATTGACCACCAGTTTCATCACGGCAGCTGTTTTCTGAAACTCGCGATCTCCTGCAAGTTCGGCGCTTGAAAAGATGCCACCGGGTCCGACAATATCAGGATCGATTTCAGGGTTGAGTGTCGTAGGGTCACCAAATCTGTCAGCAAGGTCTGCGCTCTTCACATATCCGCATCGAACCAGATCCTTGATCACATCGTCCCTGGTGACTTCCGTACTGACCCGATTCATTTTCATATTCGAGATCCGCTGAATGGATTCCATCACAGCGACAGCATCCTGCTGGGATAGAAGACTCACCAGATCGCCCACATCGACGAGACCGGTGACATCACTTGCCCGGTCTACCTTTGTCGGTCTTGTTGACAGATCAATCATGTTAGCCGGTGCCAGGGAATTGCCGCCTGAATCCGAGTTTCGTGAGCCGATCAAGGTCAGTAAGGAGCCATTCGCGCCGCTTTTGTTAATAGCATAAAGCGGATTGTGCGGGTTGTTACTGGTATCATTTTCTGAACGAGCGGGAATGATAGCACCATTGGTGGCAGCAGAAGTCGCAACTGAGATCTTTTCAAGAATGCCCCTTAGTTGCGCTGAATCAGAGTGGAATGCCAGGCCAAGATCGGTATTGATAAAGTCATTGGTGCCCGCCTGCACGTTCATGATGGACGGAATCTGGTCGCCGGGTAAACCAAGCTTTGAGTAGCCGGCCGTGGACAGGAAATCCATCTGTCCATTTCTCCCACCGGTTAAGACATTTGAGCCCGCGATATTGGCACCTCCAGCAAGATCGAAACAGATGAAAGGTATCTTCCCGGCGCCCTGTACTGCCAGGCCACAACTCTGTTTTAGCAGTTCGAGATCGGCAGATAAGGCTGCGTTTGCCGGGGGTGAATTGAGCAACAGGCTCATCAGCGTGGGTCCGGCAACTGTGGCTGAACCGAGCGCGAATCCCTGTCGAATAAAGTCACGCCGGGAAACCGGAAGAGGGTGATCAGAATGCCTCAATGGCTCGTTAAGTGTTTTGCCTTTCATAGCTATTCTCTTTTGATTCTCTGTATTGATGGTGATTATGATGTGGGTTGTCTCTCGGACCCGCTATTGGACCAGCGTCGTTGCACTTCCCAGAACAGCGGCGCAGGATGCCTTCGCAATGGTTAAGGTACGGTCTGCGGTGTTTTCCCCGCTGGCAAGGAGTGTTGACACCAGACTGTCTAGTTCCAGACGGGTCGCGTTTCGGTCTGGTTGTGTCGCAATATCCGTTCCCAGTCCCAGGTCAATCAGTGGGTCGAGGTAATCAGTTCGATTGGCGACTGAAAAGGCAGCGTTAGAAAGGTCGCTAAAATTGAATGCGGGAAACCGGCTGGTACGCAGTGTCGTGTTCTCTATCAGTGCGTTGCAGTACTCTATGGCTATCTGAGTAACGGCCATTTGCTGCGATGATAAAAACCCCTCAATATTGACGTTGGCTGGGAGCTGTTGTCTAACCAGATTAAATGTTTCCTGCACATCAGGATGAGTCATGGGGACACCGGTAATGGCAGCCAAACTGGCGTTGATCTCACTGAAAATTCGTACACCGATTGTGGGAGAGAATTCAACAGCATCAACAACAGGTGTGGCAGAGAATGCTGGCTCGACACGCACATTCTGAAAGTTTCCTAACTGCTCAAACGTCAGGAAGAAATCATCACTTTCTGTGCCTTTCTCAATGCCAAAGATAGTGCCGATTGCGGAAAGCACCTGACCTGTCTCGGGATCGTAAGTGTCATCTCCGAGGCTCAGGTTAAGTTTCGCGTAGGCCTGACCAACATCGGGTTCTCGCCCGTTGATGCCGATTCGCATACCTTCAAGCTCAATTCCCTGGGGCAAAACCTGTTGGCTCAGGGAGATAAAAATCGGGCCGCTAAAAAGGTAGCTGTAGCTGTCGAATTGACTTACTTCAAAGACAATGAAGGCATCGTCAATGTCGATCAGGTGGCTTATGCCAAAGAGCAGGAAGAATCTTTCACCTACGCCCGCCTCGAAATTTTGCAGGATCTGGGCGGGGGTTAAGGCTCGATTGTGAATGGCGATGAGTTTCAGAATACCGCGAAACGTACTGTTGCTGGTGACCTCGTTACCCAGTACAAATGCGAATGTATCATCCCAGTCATTGAGGTTGCCACCTATTGCACTCTCAACAGCACTTTCTGCCTCGATCCTTGTTCCGTTGACAAAGATTTGGCTTCCGTTAGTTGGATCGTATGTAGCGACAACATGTTGAAGTGTTGCCTGTAGCAGTTCATCCGCATCAGGAGTCGAGATCGCCGGGTCGCCATTGGTGCTCGTCTCTGATGATCGGGCGAGGAAATCATAATTATAAAGTGTTTGTCCGAGGCTAAAGTTACGGACAGTGTTCCCGCCGGAATAGCTGGCAATGCGTACTTCTTCTTGGGTGACATTACCGGGAACCACCCAGCCTTCAACAGAGTATTCGCCAGTAGACGTGATCAGATTATGAAGCTTGGCACTATTGGTGGTGGTTCCCTGTAACTTGCCGGCGTCACCAATGCGCACACCCCAACCGCCAACCCAGTCGACATCACCGGAGAAAGACAGGTTGAGTGCCGGGTCTACTCCGCTTGTGTCAAAGGCAGTCTGCCCGGTGAGTGTTTTGAATTGATAAAGGGCAATGATGTTGGCGTCATAACGGCCGCCGCCGGAAGCGACCACGCCGTCGATTAAGCCGATTGCTTTTGATGTTACAAGGTTCGGATCGACTGCGGTTTCTGGAATTCCATCGACGAATGCCTGGACAGCGGTAAACATCGTTTGTGCATTCTGGGTGCAGTCTGACCAGCAATTATGAAATTCACTGCCTAACCGGACGACGAGCCTTGAACTGGCTGGATCATCAACTTCGATCTTGTTACGAACAGCAGCATAGGCGGCAGTCGGGTCTGCGGCGGCGAAAAATGGAGATTGTGGAACCGCTGCGTTATCGACATGGCAGCCCGCGCAATAGGTCTGCAATAGCGGATGAATCGTCGCCGCAAAGTCAGTACTGTCTGCTGGAAAGGATTTTGAATCTCCAGGATCACGCAAAGTGGGCGCTACCAGCGCAACCCTGTTTGTCGAACCTGTCGATTCGCCAGCCCAGTTAGAAATCCAGGTTGTCAGTATGTCTGCACATGCCTGATCCGAGTCGAGCCAGCAGTTGTGTCCGCCACCGACCTTGGCAACCATTCTGGAGATTCCCGGCTGATCCAGATTAACCAGTGGGTTTGCCTGATCGTAAGCCGTGTTGATATTGTCATTTCTGGCGAAGTTGGGACTCTGACCATTCACGCCATGACATTGACCGCACCGGTTGTCTGCCGCAATGTTCTCCCAGAGTTGTATACGAAAGCGTTGCACGTCATCGGTCTGTGGCGGTGGACCGGATAGAACAAGGCTTCTGCTGCTGGCATTTCCTGGTACCAGATCCAGGTTAGATTTTACAGCCTCACCTGATCCGCCGCTGCAGGCTGCGAGCATGAACATCAGGGTGATTAGAAGTGGGTAGATTTTTCGCGTGTCGACTTTTTGTAAGATCATGTTCAATCTCCCATGCAATAAACGGCAGCATCAGCAAATGGCTGCCTGAGTTGATAACCGGATGCAGTAAATGTGTTGGTCATGGCGTCAATCTGATTTCGATCTAGTGTATTTTCTGGGTCTCGCAGGCAAACTTCTTTGAACACCTTCTTCACCTGGCATTGCGCGAAAGCGTTTGTATTCGCCAACTCCTGTCCCATGGACTTTGCCCCGATGCCTGAACCGGGAAGCGACATGTCCCATCCCAAAAGCTGATTTCTCCCTTCGCGCCAGTAGTTGTCCCAGCGATCGTCCGGTGTCACGAAACCAAAAGGGAAGTTGTTTTCATTGTTGTGATATTTGGAGACAACTCTTGATCCTGTCGTTGGGTCAATGTCACCTTCGCGGTTGTAGGTCAGTCGCCCATTGACCCCATCCGGATCGTTGTCCACATCGTATTCATAGTCATAGTAGGCAAAAGCCTGAATCAATGGGTCCATACCGGCATGGCAGCCAACACAGTTATTGCGGTAGATACGACTGTCACCACCCGGAGATCGGGTTACGTCCTGGCGAACTCTTGAAGGTGAGCGGGTAATGTCCTTAACTTCTTCTAATTCGAGACAGAGCTGGTTTAGCAAGGTGAAACGTAGCATTGCGCGGTTGGTTCCGGCCTTCAGGAAAGCGCGCGCAGCAGCGCGCGAGGTGTTGATACC
>CAZAZB010000228.1:0-6897 GCA_964489485.1 uncultured Pseudomonadales bacterium
CCTACTTTAATTGCAAGACGAACCTGATTGATACCTTCAAAGAATTGTATCCCGATACATTTACTTTCGCCGGTAACCGCGCAATCGTGTTGGCAGCCGATGAACAGGTTCCGGTACCTGAACTAAAACATTGTTTCTCCTTAGCCCTCACATACCATCAGCGAAAAAAACTCCCCCTATTAGGTGCTTAAAATCCAGGTGCTTTAGATTAGGTGCTTAAGAGCTGGCAGCCTGAAAGGTTAGTTCGCCAGGACTAAACCGGCGTTAGCTAAATTGCCCGGCCATGACTTTACCCTGTTCAAATCTGAAGGTAGGCGATGGATATAAGAAGTGACCGAATTGGTCATTTCGCTCAAGGAAGGTCAACTTATTGCCACTGCAGCACAGTTTCACTGAACTGGAAATTTCGAAATAATTCATGTATTTCAACGAGATAGATAGATTTATCAATCTTGGCACGACAAGTGCATTTACTATAGAGACAACAAGTCTTACTGAACACGATTTGGAATTTCTATGAATTTACGCCAAGACAATCTAGCCTTTCAAGGCACTACCGGTGTGAGCCAGAACAACCGTGAAACAGGATTTGTACCGGCGTTTCGCCAGGAGCATACAGGTCGTGTAGAAATCGCACGATTAAAAAATGGTGAAGCAGCCCCTGCACACATTATTAGTTGGTTACCCACTGAGTGGGCAGACTGTATCGGTGAAGACGGCACTGTCGAGGGGCTTAAACCTGGTATCGTCGCCGGATTCGTCCGTGATGGCAGATTTTATACACGCGAAGAAGCGGCCTGTGCCTAGGAGAATACGCCCCGCGAGCGGCGCGTATTCTCCTAGGAACATCTGTTTAAATAGCCCCCCTTAATCCTGCAGAAAATGCCCTATCGCCTCATTCAGACTCTCTGGCTGATCATAATGAATCATGTGCCCTGCTCCCTCGATCACAACCAGTTGTGCCCGGGTAAAAATCTGACGTCGACGTTCTAACTCACTCTCCTGATAATCCTGACGACCCACTAGTTCGGGTCTCACCTGAGCCCAGTAGTCCAGCGATTGTTCCCCGGCCACTATCAGCACAGGACATTTGACCTGCGCATAAAACGCTTCGCTCTCAATCTGGGAAAAAGTGCTCCAGACCATATTCACCCTTGGATCCCACTTCCAGCGAATGCCGCCTTCCGGGTGATCTTCCACGCCATGGTCTGCAATAAACGCGGCGGTTCTTATGTCCAGCTTCGGATTATTGCTGCTCAATCTTTCCAGTGCTTCAGGCTTACCGGACATTGCCCGCCTTGTGCCTCGCATCTGAAGTGCTGAATCTATATGTCCCTTCCATTCTTCCAGTCTTCTATCGACAGTGGGTGGAATCTCCGATCCTGGCGGTCCCATTCCATCAATGATGATAAGTCGACTCACAGACTGTGGGTAAATCGCCGCATATTTCGACACGATGTGCCCACCCAGGCTGTGCCCCACTAAGACTGATTGCGGCAATTCAAAATAGTCATAGAGCGCATGCAGATCCGCCACCAGCTGCGTCATGGTATAGCTTCCCGGGTTGTCACTATCTCCATGCCCACGCAAATCCATTGCAATAACACGATATTCCGGAAATGCCAACGCAATGCTCCGCATACTCAGTGCATGGTCCCGCATCCCGTGTATGAGCACCATCGGTGGCGCCTCCGGATTGCCAAATTCAACGGCAGACAACTGACAGTCTGCGCCTTCAAAATAATAACGCCCTTCTACATTCTCTCTTTCAGTCATGAACTTTCCATATCATTTCAGTCACTAGATTCTTGTTTACTATCCCTCACTCTACCCAATATCCAATCAAGGTTCTCTGCTATCTACTACGATTATCGATCACTACCATTGAGTCTTACTGAAGCTGTGCTGGCACAGGGACACACGTTATAATGATGCTAGATCATCTGATCAGCCCAACGAACCAGGCCATAAGGAAACAACCCCTCATGCGATATCTACTCACCAGCATTCTATTGATGGTCGGACAATTTACGTTCGCCGCGACAGACCCCTTCGATCTGGATATCGATATTCCCTACACACTCCACACACTGGACAATGGTTTAACGCTCATCGTCCATGAAGATCACAAGGCACCTATCGCCGCCGTCAATATCTGGTACCACGTTGGCTCAAAAGATGAAAAGCCAGGTAAAACCGGCTTCGCCCACCTGTTCGAGCACCTGATGTTCTATGGCAGTGAAAATTATGACGATGACTACTTCAAGGCGACAGAAAAACTGGGCGCAACCACACAGAATGGTACAACCAGCTTTGACAGGACAAACTATTTTCAGAATGTCCCTATCAATGCACTGGATTCAATCCTCTGGCTTGAATCCGACAGAATGGGCCATCTCCTCGGCGCCATCACCCAGGAAAAGCTGGACGAGCAGCGAGATGTGGTTAAAAACGAAAAACGACAGCGTGAAAATTCCCCCTATGGCAAAGCCGCAAACCTGCAATACCCTAATATTTACCCGGTGGGACACCCCTATTCCTGGCTACCTATTGGCTCCATGGAAGACCTTGATGCTGCAAGCCTTGCTGACATTCACGATTGGTTCAAACAGCACTACGGTGCCGCCAATACAGTGGTGGTTATCGCAGGCGACGTTGATGCAGATGAAATCATCAAAAAGGTTGAATACTACTTTGGAGATGTAAATCCGGGGCCACCTCTTAGCCACCTTGAGGCATGGACAGCCAAAAGGACCGGCACAAAGAAACAAGTCTCTTATGATCGTGTACCCCAGACGATGATTCTGAAATCCTGGAATACACCCGGCCACAGTACACAGGCATCAAATTATCTCAGCATGGTCGGGGCAATCTTGTCCAGCGGGAAAACCTCGCGGCTCTACCAACGGCTAGTCTATCAGGAGCAGCTTGTTTCAACTGTCAGCGCCTATGCTTCTGGCTACGAAATATCGGGTACTTTTGAAATTTCTGCAATGGTCAATCCGGGAGTCGATTCCGCTAAAGTGGATGCCATTATCGACGAAGAATTGGCAAAGTTTTTAAAAGACGGCCCCACTAAAAAAGAACTGGAGCGCATAAAAATCCAGAATATCAGTGGCTTTATTCGTGCATTGGAAAAAGTAGGCGGCTATGGTGGCAAGTCAGATTTGTTGGCATCGAACTATATCTACAATGGCGACCCTACCTTCTACAAGCGAGAAATACGCTGGGTGAAAGAGGCTTCCCGGCAGGATCTCAAAGACGTCGCCAATGATTGGCTATCCGATGGGCTCTATCAACTTGAAATTCGACCCTTCCCGGAAATGCAGAGCAGGGAAACAGGCGTAGATCGCAGTGGCATACCCGAACCGGGCGAGCCACCCCTGGCACGATTCGACACTTTCGAACGAGCGGAACTCAGCAATGGTCTGAAAGTGATATTCGCGCGCAGAGATACAATCCCTACCGTGCAGTTGCAGCTCTCGTTGGATGCTGGGTACGCATCAGATCAGTTTGCGAAACCCGGCACCGCAAAGCTCGCCATGATCATGCTGGATGAAGGCACAAAACGTCGAAACACACTAGAGATAAACGAAGAACTCACTCTGCTCGGCGCAAGCCTCGGCGCGGGATCTAACCTGGACACCTCTTTTGTCAGTCTATCGACATTGACCTCTACACTGGATGACTCATTGGATATATTTGCCGATGTCATTCTAAATCCATCGTTTCCAAAGGCGGAACTGGAAAGACAACGACTGCAACTCCTGACAGCCATCGCCAGAGAACAACAAAGTCCGCTGGCAATGGCGCAACGAGTCTTACCGAAACTCCTGTACGGATCAGGGCATGCCTACGGAAATCCACGGACAGGTTCCGGCACCATTGACTCGGTGAAAAGTATCACGCTTGAGGAAATCAGGCAGTTTCACACGACCTGGTTCAAGCCAAACCACGCAACCATGATCGTTGTCGGTGATACAACGCTTGAAGCAATGTTACCCAAGCTGGAAAAATCCTTCGGTAAGTGGAAACGTGGCACCACGCCCACCAAAAATATCAGCACTGTGGCCAAACCAGACAAACCCAGCATCTACCTGATAGATCGCCCGGGGTCTGAACAATCGATACTATTTGCAGCAGAACTCGCAGTGCCCAAAGCGAACCCGGATGAAATTGCTATTGAAGCCATGAATGACATCATCGGTGGCATGAGCACATCGCGGATCAACATGAATCTGCGCGAAGACAAGGGCTGGTCTTATGGCGCACAAACTGGCCTCTTTTCTGCCAAGGGACAGCGCGTCTTCTTTGTCTATTCAAGCGTTCAAACAGACAAGACCAGGGAATCCATTCAGGAAGTTATTAAAGAATTGCAGGGGTTTGTTTCCGACAACCCCGCGACCCAGGATGAACTGGATAAATCAGTTGCAAACAACACGCTATCTCTCTCGGGTCGCTGGGAGTCAGCGGGTGCCGTCGCCGGTTCAATCTCGCAGCTCGTCCAGTATGGCTTACCAGACAATTACTTTAACGAATATGCAGGGAAGGTGAAATCGCTGACGTTGGATCAGGTCAATCAGGTTGCGAAGAAGGTGATAAAACCCAATGCCATTACCTGGGTCATTGTTGGTGACAGGGCGGTCATCGAATCTGAACTCAAGAAACTCAACCTGGGTGAGATTCACATCGTCGACGCCGATGGCAATCCTGTGTAGGGAGGTCTTAGAGCGCACCCAGATTTATATCTATCGCTGCAGATAAGTAGAAAAAGACAAATACCCTGTTAAAAAGGTATGCTGCCTCTAAAGACGAGAAACTGAAGAGGAGAGACAATGAAATTTGGCATATTTTACGAGCACCAGATACCACGGCCATGGACCGAGGATGGCGAGCATAAGCTATTCAAGAACTCGCTCACGCAAATCGAGCTAGCTGATAAACTTGGCTATGACTATGCCTGGGAAGTGGAACATCACTTTCTGGAAGAATATTCCCATTCTTCGGCGCCAGAAGTATTTCTTGCCGCGGCCAGCCAGCGAACTAAAAATATTCGCCTGGGTCATGGCATCATTCAGCTCACCACCAACCACCCGGCAAGAGTAGCAGAGAAAGTCTCTACTCTTGATTTACTATCAGATGGCCGTGTTGAACTAGGCTTAGGAGAAGGTGCTTCTGTTACAGAGCTACACCCTTTCAACCTGCGATTTCGTGACAAGCGGGATGTCTGGGAAGACGGTGTAAAATGTACACTGCCCATGTTCTACAATCATGGCTGGGAGTACGATGGTGAATTTTTTAAATTCCCATTACGTGCTGTACTACCCAAGCCACTTCAGAAGCCGCACCCACCCCTTTGGGTTGCTTGTTCGCAGCTGGATACTATTCGTTACGCCGCCCATCGTGGTATGGGTGCCTTATCTTTCAAGTTCGTTGATCTGGCCGCATCACGTGCCTGGGTGAACGCCTACTACAACACCTTTGTGAATGATCAGGAAAAGCTGTGTGATTACCAAACGAATCCTAACATTGCTGTCGTTTCCGGATTTATGTGCTGCGAGACTGACGAGGAAGCCTGGCAGAAAGCAGACGGCTGGACATTCTTTCAATTCGCACTACAGCTCTATAACAAGGAAGGCCCATTCGAGCCAGGCACTATTAGCATTTGGGATAAATACCAGGAATGGAAGCAAACCCCTGCCGGTCAAAAAAGATCCGGCAGCGAACTCATCGGCTCCCCGGATACCATCCGCACCAAGCTTAAGGAACTGGAAGAAGCCAATGTGGACCAGGTCATTTTGTTAAACCAGGCCGGTAAAAATACCCACGAGGATATCTGCAGCAGCCTGGAATTGTTTGCCAATGAAATCATGCCGGAATTTCATGCGGGTGAGGACAAACACCAGGAATGGAAGAAGGCAGTGCTAAATGGCGAGGTGCAATTAGAGGAGATCGACACTGAGCCATTTAATTTTAAGGCTCGCGGCGCGCCATCAAAGAAATCCAGCAAGGATGAGTTAAACCGGAATATGATTTCTGGGGCTGTCGGAAGACCAGACGCTTCTTCGCTGTAGCCAGTTCCTGTCTGGAAAGTCGTGTTTCTAATCAATGCAAGCAACCTAGTAAATTTGTCAGGTATCTAAAACAGTCACTTACAAAGGAACTGGCTGCAGTGATTTACTTTTACGGACACAATCTAGCCAAAGGGAGGGTGCCTCTACCTATTTTCAGGAAGAGGTGCCTTCTCCGACCGGAGAAACATTCCTTAAGGTTGCTGCCATGGGCAGCTGAAACAGCGCAAAGCGAGCGATACTTGCCTTGTGCGCGGAAGGTGCGGCAATCGTTTTGTGATGCATTATTTACGGCATTACTTATCAGGATAAACGACAAAACCAATATCCTCTAGTATCGACTGCATCTGCCACTCGAAAATTTCGACACCCGAAAAATCTAATTCTCTGATATCTATGCCAGCTATTTCAGCATTTCTTAAGTCTGCTTTAAACAAGGACAAACCATCATATTGGCTTGGTGAGAAAACAGTATTGGTAAGGTTTGCTCCTTCAAGATTTGCTCGTGAAAAAACAACGGCAACAAAACTACTTTCTGAAAGGTCACATTTTTCAAGATAAACCCCTTCGAAGTCTGCATACTTAAAGTTGGATTTGATTAAGGTGGCTGAGCTAAAGAGTATACTTTTGCTGACAACGTTCACAAAATCTGCCAGCTCAAAATTACATCCCTGTGCCTGACAGCCGTTTATCGTGATGTCGAATAATTCAGACCGATAAAAATTACTCATTGATATGTCACAATGTTGAAACACAGAGTGTCGTAGATCTGCTGTTTGGAAATCACAGCCCTTCTGGCTACTTTTATCATAAAAGGCAGACTCTT
>CAZAZB010000229.1:0-6872 GCA_964489485.1 uncultured Pseudomonadales bacterium
ACCAGAGTGCATTTTAAATAGTCCGCTTAAATAAACTTCTGAACCTTTAGCTTTTTCCTGATCAACCTGTTCTTCAGCCTGACATAGACGGGTAAGCCATTTTTATAAGGCGGATGGTCTTCTCCTTCTATCAGCGGACTCAGGTACGCCCTGGCTTTTGCCGTGATACCAAAGCCATCCTTCGAAACATAAGATCTCGGCATCTTTCTCTCGATATTCGCCACTCTCGCCAAGGGGACTTCCCCTATTTCCCAGCTATATCGTTTCGTCTTCCTTCGCACGATCACCGGCATCACAGCATTTTTACCTGCAACGGCAAACTCAACCGCGGCACGTCCTACCGCATAGGCCTGTTCAACATCTGTCGCCGATGCCACGTGACGCGCAGCCCTTTGCAAATAGTCTGCAACAGACCAGTGGCACTTGTACCCATGGGATTCCTTGATCATGTCGACCAGTGTTGGCGCGACTCCGCCAAGTTGGGTGTGACCGAACGCATCTTTTAGTCCCGCATCTGCGACAAAAGATCCATCCGCATACTGCGCACCTTCTGATGCAACAATCACGCAGTAGCCGACCCTATCTACCGTTTCCTTGACCTTCTTTAAAAATGTACGTTTGTTAAACGCTATCTCGGGAAAAAGAATCAGATGAGGCGGCGCGTCTTTTACATCTTTGGCGAGACCCGCTGCCGCCGCTATCCAACCCGCATGACGTCCCATGACCTCTAAAACAAATATTTTGGTAGACGACTCTGACATGGATGCGACATCAAGCCCTGCTTCCAGCGTAGAAATGGCAACATACTTTGCAACCGAACCGAAACCAGGGCAGGTATCCGTCAGCGGCAGGTCATTATCAACGGTTTTAGGTATGCCAATACAGGTCAGCGGATAGCCCTTCTCCCGGCTGAAGACTGACACCTTATTGGCTGTATCCTGAGAATCGCCGCCTCCATTGTAGAAAAAATATCCAATGTTGTGCGCTTTGAAAACGTCGAGTAACCTCTCGTACTCTGCAAGATTCTCGTTCACAGATTTAAGTTTGTATCGGCAGGAACCGAAGGCACCGCTCGGCGTATGCTTCAGCGCCGCAATCGCTGCGCGGGACTCGAGTGACGTATCGATAAGATCTTCATTAAGCGCACCGATGATCCCATTACGGCCAGCAAAAACTTTACCGAGGGACTTTTCCTTCCTGACTGTCTCGATTACCCCACATGCGCTCGCATTAATAACAGCGGTAACACCACCGGATTGTGCGTAAAAAACATTCTTACCTGCCACTCCAGACTCCCTAAATACTATTTACCGTTTCATCAATCAGCCAATTCACAACGTTCCGCAAGGATTGTTGGTTGTTTGCACCTTCTGATAGCGACCGGGAATAAACGTCTACTTGTCGATGAGCGCTGGTCTTATCGCTTAAAATTTTTCCCAGATTTTCTATCTCATCCGCACAGTCCAGCGCTTGTGCATCTTCCCAGATAAATTCAATCAATTCATCGAGCAGCTCAGAACAAGGGACAACCTCCCCTCTGGCAAGGTCTATCAAACCTTCGTCATAGGAGTATCGCATTGCACGCCAACGATTCTCATCAATCAACATGTTGGAATAAACACGCCATCGCTGATTTTTCTGCCGCGTCCGAAACAACATTCTGAGCAGGCAAACATTAAGTGCAACGAGGCTGACCGCATGGTCGACATTCGTCACAACATCCATGATACGAGTCTCGAGCGTTGGAAAATTCGCACTGGGACGCAGATCCCACCAGATAGTACTGGCATCTTCCATTACGCCTGCATCAATTAACACTTGTACGTGGCGCTCATATTCACCATAACTGGCAAATTGTTCAGGTAATCCAGTCCTCGGCAGTGCGTCAAAGACCGTGAGTCGATAAGATTTTAAGCCCGTATCTTCGCCCTCCCAGAAAGGTGAGGAGGTGGACAGAGACAAGAGATGCGGCAGAAAGTATGTCATCTGATTCATCAGATCGATTCGCAGTTCAGCGTTTTCGATACCCACATGTGTATGCATACCGCAAATAAGTAACCGTCTCGCTGCCGCCTGCATTTCCTGGGTTAACCTGCTGTAGCGGTCCTTCTCTGTCTGTTTTTGATCAAGCCACTTACCGAATGGGTGGGTTGACACCGCAATGGGTGCAAAACCGTATTTTCCGCTCACCTCTGCTATCACGCTACGTAGTTTCTTGATCTCTCGGGAGGCCTCTTTGACACCGGAACAGACGATGGTGCCTACCTCAATCTGGGCACGCATCAGCTCAGGGCTCACCTGTTCGCCCAACAATTTGCCGCATTCTTCAAGTAGCTGCGGTGGTGGATCACTGACAAGATCACCACTTTCTTTTTCAACCAGAAGATATTCTTCTTCGACACCAATGGTAAATGCGGGTTCAGAAATTTTCATGAATCAGTTCATCAATGCTTGGTTCATTAATCTATAATACATCACTTTTAGTCATCCATATTTATAGAAGTTGAAAAACCTATAGCCTCAATCACAGTGCAGCAGACTCCCACACAGCTTGAATATTGGAATGCCCCTTCTGCCGATGAAATCGGCTCAGATCATATCGAATTCCTGCACCGCCTACAGGCACCCACCTGGATTACAGTAAAAGGGAAGGACAGTTCAAGAACCCGCGCCATTGTCACATTGTTGCATGGAAATGAACCATCAGGTCTGAAAGCCGTTCACAAGCTACTAAGTCGTTCGGTCATCCCACAAACTGATCTGGTTATCGTGGTGGCATCAGTCAACGCCGCACTCTACCCGCCTATTTTGTCGCACCGGTATCTACCCTGGGAAACGGACTTCAATCGTTGTTTTACGGGTGCTTCGGACACAAATCAGACTCTGCTCGCGACAGAGATTGCTCAAAAGCTACTGGCACTCGGCCCAGAGGCCATTATCGACACTCATAACACGTCAGCACACAGTGAGCCTTTTGCTGTCGCCGTTAACGACCACCTTCCGACCATTCAGCTAACACGAGGATTTACTGACCGACTCGTCGTTATAGATCAGAAGATGGGCACACTAATAGAACAAACAAGTGCACAGACGCCTATCGTCACTGTAGAATTTGGTGGATTCATGGATCCGCGCGCTGACCAACTCGCCTATGACACCCTTCATGCTTTTGTTGCCGCTACCACGCTATTTGAAACACCCGAGTTCGATGTGCAAGACAATCCAATGCAAGTACTACACCATCCCTTGCGACTGGAAATAGAGGAGACCCACAATCTTCATTATTCCAGTTCCGTCCAGGATGATGCAGATCTGACGATGATTAACACCATCGATCAGCTCAATTTCCAGGTCGTGAGAACCGGCACGAATATTGGCTGGCTTGGCCGAACAGGTTTACTCGGTTTGTCTGCGATGAATGCTGGCGGAGATAATCTGGTCGACGAATTTTTTCACGCAGCCAATGGTTTTCTGACAACCCGACAGGACATGACGGTATTTATGGCGACCACAGATCCCTTTATTGCGCGGAAAGATTGCCTCCTCTACTTCACGCCAACAATCACGCCAATAAAGTGAACAACCTCTACTTTCTCAGCTACTACACACATATTTCATGTGTTATTTTTTCCGGCAGCTTTTTTTTCCTGCGTGGCACCTGGATGATGGTTGGTAGCAACCTACTGGAGCACAAAATAGTCCGTCTACTTCCACACATAATCGATACCTTGTTGCTCTTGTCCGCCATATCACTAACAATACAAATACAGCAATATCCCGGAATGAATGCCTGGCTCACGGTTAAGCTCGCCGCACTCATTGGCTACATCGTTTTAGGCATGTACGCGTTGCGCCGGGCAAAATCCAGACCCATGCGAGTCGTTTGTTTTATCGGCGCGCTCCTGTGTTTTGGATTTATTGTCTCCGTTGCACTCAGCCACAATCCTCAAGGAATATTCGCCCGCTTTCTATAGCAAGACTAAGGGATATCAATCGCCTACCCGCACACTCAGTACATCGCAAGTCGCACCATGTAGAACGCTATTGGCAGTAGAGCCCAGCAACAATTGCAGGCCGGATTGTCCATGCGTGCCCATGACGATTAAATCAATGTTGTTTTCTTTCACAGCAGCATGGATCTCGTTCGAAGGTTTGCCCTCACGGATAAGACAGTTTTCAGATTTAACGCCCAGTTGACTACCGGCTTCATCCATCTTTACCTGGGCTTCCTTTCGTATGCTGACTTCAAGAGAGACCACCTGGTCACTCCAACTCATACCATCGGCAGCGTAGGCAACGGCGAGTGGCTCGTTGACATGAATAAGATACAGCTCAGCTTCATTGCTCTTCGCTAAAGCACTACCCTTCGTTATTATTTCCTCATTGTCGCCATGAAAATCCAGTGCAATCAATATTTTGTTATACATTGCCATCATCTTCCCTCTTATCTATCTATATGTATGTTTGTCGTTTGCTACTTTCCCAATACCGGTGATACAAAATCATCGGGCTTTACCACCAGAACGTCGGTTTCGAGATAGTCTAGTACCTTTTCCGTTGTATTACCGATGAAGACGTCGGAGAGGAGACTTCTCGAAATCGCCCCCATCACAATAATATCCAACGACAGACTGATCTCAAGTTGCTGCAACGCAAATTCGGCCGCATCTTCAAGTAGGTACTGATTTTCCTGGGCGATATCATAATTTTCCATCAGATTTGCAAAAGCCTTCTGGTGCTGAGACTTTGCCTCCTCCAGGTAGGTACCTGATAGAGGGATCTGATTATAGGAGTGCATAACAAAAACATCTCCATCAAGGCTCGTCGCAATATTTCTCGCTGTATCGATGAGTTTGTGATCCAATCCACCCGGTTTATGATGCCCGTGAAGGGGATCTACGGCGGCGAGTATCGCGGGTTTCTCGCTCCAGGGTTTATCCTTCACCAGCAGCAATGGTACTGCACAATTTCTAACCAACTGCCAATCATCATTCGTTAAGAAGATGCGAGAGAGTGCCCCATGCCGATGCGTGTGGTGCACCACCAGGTCCGCGCCATATTGTGCGGATTCCCGTACGATGACCTCGTAACCGGGATGTCCCCAAAATGCTTCCGTTTCCACCATGAGTCCCTGTTCCCTAAGAGGGATAGCCAGATCTTCCAGGGCACTTTTACGTTCTTTCAGGTAGTCCGAACGGAGGCGCGGAATATCGACAGCATCAAAATAGTATCCCTCAACCAGGTACTGCGTATAATCGCAAGCGATAAGTTTCAATTCAAAATTCATTGACTTCGTCAACGCTAGAATCTTATCTAATACCGGCTGAGATTCACTTTCCGGGTCTATAACCGCAATAACCTTCTTGATATCCAACATAATATCCAACCTGCAATCTAACCAATTATCTAACCCATTATCTAAGAGAGGGATTACTCCATCTCATTCGCGCAGGTGATGCAATAACGTGTGTAAGGAACCGCTGCCAGTCGTTCCTCCTGCACACCATCGCCACACTTTTGGCAATCACCATAGTTGCCTGCCTTCAGGCGGTCTAGCGCCTCATCAATGAGTTTCAATTCAACACGCCCTTCTGTATCCAGAGCCTTAACAAGCTCCTGATTTTCTAGTTCCTGGGACTGATCAGAAAAATTGGCACTGACTCGTTCATCTCTTTCGTAAAGATGCCTGTGAGTTCTTTCTACGCGGCCCACGAGTTCATCGCGCAGTCTCAACATGTCTTTCTCTACTTTATCCAAATTCACAGGCTTCTCCCAATTGTCCTATTATTAATGTATGGGCATTTCACGTTCCTTCAATTGATTCTGGTCAATTATAGTAAAAAATACATTCCAGGATCTTGAATCTCAGAATATCAACCATAGAAAGAGAATAACAAAGATATTTCGATGATCAGCCAGGAGAAAAACACCATGAACCAATCATCACCTTTCAATGCACTCAACGAGCTTCACCGCGAGCTGGGAAGAGTATTTGACGGCCGCTATGGCGTTACAAGAGAACCCGCTAGCGTTTCGAACACAAACTGGGCGCCGCAAGTCGACATCAAGGAAAGTGATCGGGACTTCATCGTCATTGTAGACCTGCCGGGAATGAATCCCGGTGATGTTGAGATCACGCTGCACAAGGGCGTTCTGACAATCAAAGGTGAAAGATCTACCGAAAACCAATCCAGTGAAGGCGAATTTCGCCGCAGGGAACGTATTCGCGGTTCTTTCTTCAGGCAGTTCTCTCTGCCGGAGTCCACGGACGAAGAAGGGGTTAAGGCCAGCGCGACCAATGGCGTGCTCGAAATCACGATCCCCAAAGCAGAAAAGCCAAAACCACTCACTATTGTTGTTGACGGCGATTAACAAGGAGGAAACCATGTCTACACTTGACAGATTAACCAATAACTTTCGAGACACTGTCGATTATCTTGCAGATGGATGGCAGGAACTCTGGCACAAAACAAGAAATGCCATAACGCATTTTACGCCGAGCCAGGCGGACGCCAGCAAGCATCCAGAAATGCCAAATTCGAGCCGCTGGGGTGTTCTTTCAGCTGAGCTTTACGAAACAGATAAATCAGTTGAGGTGCTTCTTGAAGCACCTGGCATGAACAGTAAAGACTTCGAGGTGAAAATAGAACACCAATCGCTTCATGTGCGTGGTAGCAGGCAATATGCTGCGACTCACAAGCATGGGCACTACCACATCACCGAACGCGCTTATGGCAGCTTTGAGCGTGTGATCCCGTTGCCCTGTGAAGTTGATGAAGAGGGAGCAAAGGCCACCTATAAGAAAGGAGTTCTTGAGCTGGTATTGCCCAAGCACAAGAATTTACAACCTAGAAAAATTCAAGTGTCCTAAT
>CAZAZB010000230.1:0-3954 GCA_964489485.1 uncultured Pseudomonadales bacterium
TGAAGTCGGTTCTGATTCCCAGTTTGTCGCGGCGATAGTGGAGCACGGCACCAGCGGCACGGAACATGACCAGCAGCAGGTAGGTTGAAGCAGAGGAAATGAGGAAGGGACCGGCAATGGAATCCTGGACCTTAAGCCCTGTACTGAGCAGAAATCCGAGACAAAAAAGCCCCCACCCGCCGATAAGTTTCAAACCATTGTAAGAAATACCCATGTTCCAGATGAAACGCCAGATGTTACGAGGGTCAAATGCACTAATCAGTGGGTATCGAAAGGTGATAAATGAAACGATGGCGGGTACTAATAACCAGAGGAGCAGGCTTGCGATGAGTTTTAGCTCGATCGTTGCCCAGCGATAGACGGGAAATAATAGAGCAAACAGGAAAATCAGCTTATAGAGTCGTGTATCTGTCGTGAAAATTTCCGAGTTCATTCTTGGCATCTGCCTGTGACCACGGGCGGTTAACTCGATGATTTGCATGCAGTAGTTTAGAAAAGGTATGCCGAAGATCAACCAGAGAGGTCCGGTAAGATAGCGAACGTAGACCATATCAGGGACACTTAACAAGATGCCTGATAAAAACGAGAAGATGATCCAGACAAGTAGTACCTCAGTTTGCGCAACAAAGGTAAGAACTCTGAGTGATTTTATCGGTGAGGTGTTGGCGTTATTTACAGCATCGCGCTGATTGACCATTTGAGCGTCTAGGCGCTCGTAGGCAGGGTATATTGATGGAGGTTGTTGACGCGGATCATCTGTTGAATTTCTAGAACATACGCCTCACCGCGTTCAGAATAACGATGTAATCCATCAGCGAGTTGCATGCCCATCTGGTGATTCTGGGCCTGTCTTTGTTCTGCTCGAATAGCGCGCAAATCTGAATAGGCACGATGTGTATTGATGTTGAGCATATAGGCAGAAACACCCTCTTGTACGGTGGTGTAACTCGCCACCTCGTGACTCAGACCTTCATCGCGCTGTTTCGGCGCTAGCCCACAACCGGGACTGAAGCACCAGATACCGAAAAAATTATTTGCCTGGATAGCAAATCTGGATGTTCCCCATCCAGATTCATTTGCGGATTGTGCCAGAACGAGAGAAGCGGGTACGATATCAATGCGTTCCAAAAGCTCTACGATATCTTCTGCCTCGATGTGTTGTGGCATCTTAAAGCGATATCGTTTGAACAGATGACTCAGTCTAAGGTGTTCTCCCCCAGACAACACCAACCCATTCTGCAATTTTTGCGAAAGGGCAATCAGGTCAGACCGTTCTTCGCGAATATTGGCATTAGCCTCGCGAATGAGTGGAAGCATGAATTCAAAGAAGACCCGCTTTTTCTGTCTTACATCCTGGTAAGCAGAAAAATCTGGAATTCTCTCGTTCTGGAATCCGGTTTGTGATGAAGTGGCTGTAGATGCGGTGGAATCAGCATCCTGTTGATTGGCAGATGTGGAATCTACCAGGATCTCCTCGGCAGGAAGATTTTTTGAAACATTTTTTGAAACATTTGTTGAAACAGAAGAGCGTTGTTCGTTATAGGAACTGATGCCATAAAGGACCGCACTGGCAACGAATGCCAGGGGAATAATCATGTTGACTATTTGATGTTTCATCCAGATGACGCATCGCACAATATGGAGATAACTTCATTATATTCATAATTTCTTCATTTTCAAGTTAAAACCTTCATTAGATTTACATAAAGCCTCAGGAGTTTGTCTGCATGCTATGCTCTATGGCAGGAGGTTTTGATGACAATACGGCAAAAGGTACTGGTACTCTATCTGGGTAATTCTGCGTTGGATTCCCATGTGATCGCCTGGAGTTTCTATGATGGAACCGGCGAGAAGCGCCACATGGCGGGGGATAGCGGTGAGCGGCCGTATCGCTCCGGGCTTGATGCGCTGAAGGATGGCTGGCGGCTCATACAGGCGAATCCCCTGGTCAACCATGTCCCGGGAGATGAATATCGGACAGGTTATCTGAAATATGAATTTTTCTTTGAGAAGCTGGTGACGATGGATGAGTGAACCAATGATGAAGCAGACCATGATGAAACAAAAAGAGACGGAAAGCTCAATACGGCTAAATTCAATCCAGATGGCATCATTTGCTGCGCGAGGGTTTCTGCGCCTGGATGCGGTGGTACCTGATGAAATTAATCAACAGTTCCTGAGTGACATTGGCCATGTGGATGAGAAAGAGATTTCTTCTCCCCGGGATCATTATGGCAAGGTGATGAAAACCAGCGCTGTTCCATTAGTAAAAGCCGGAACCTATCTCAAAGATGCTTATCCAGAAGGCAATGCCCTGGCAAGGATGCTGGACCTGCCAAAAGTTCGTGGGGCAATCCAGAGTCTGGTCGGTGAGTCTCCCGTTTTTGACCACCACTTCCTTCATATTACCTTCCCGCCCAGGTTCTTTGAACAATCCATTTCCGAGCAAGTGTCACAGCACAATCACCAGGATTCAACCATCGATCCGAGACAGGCATTTGATGTTCAGGTGATGTACTACCCCCATGATGTGACAGAAGAAATGGGTGGCACACGTTTTATTCCGGGGACGCATCTACGAGTTGTCAGCGAAGCCGCGATTGGTCGTTACCAGAATATTGTTGGTCAACAGCAGATGGTTTGTAAGGCGGGGACGCTACTCTTCGTCCACATGGGAATCTGGCATGGCGGTGGTCTTAATCAATCCGAGCGGATGCGCTACATGTTCAAGATCAGAATGTGCCCAACCGAGAGGCAAGTCCGGCTATGGGATGATTCAGACCTGCCCAACAATCACTTCGAACAACGCCCGATATTCTGGACGGGAGCAGGGCAAGACCCAGAGGATATTCACAGTATTCTGATGAAGCCGGAGAAATGGTTTGAAGATGATACAGGGCGATTGGAATATATTAACCGGGTCCGCTTCTGGCGATACCTGCTCGGTGATGCGTCATTCGATTCGGATTACTGGTTGACCCGGATTGAAAATGAGTTTCCAGCTTAAGGGCTTTCACCACCTATCTAGTGTCTGTGGGAATAGGGCGCAATCTGACCCAACCGGATTCAATTTCTTCTAATCCATCCTCGTAACCGGGTTCGCCGGGCATCACGATAATGCGACTATCTCTGGTCACCCGTGCCTTGTCATCAATCAGGTTCGAGGCGGCAGCTTCGATAACCTGTTCGGAAGAGTCGAATAGGTCGAGGTTTTTCACCATCCTTAAGGTCGGGCTCATTAACACCATTTCACCTGCATCCGCCTTCTCCAGTATTTCGGACGGTGCCATCCAGGCAGAATGAACCAGTTCACCATCATCATGGATCGGAGTCTGGTTTTCCGGCATTCGGGCAATAAAGAATCGTGCATCGAAACGCCTCGGCGGACCCTCTGGGGTGATCCATCTTGCGATGTAATGCATGACCCCGGCATCCAGCACCAGGTTTTCATCCCTTATGATTTCGATAAAATTTCGACTGGAGTCATTGATATCATCTCGATGTTGTTGAAACCGCTTCTCGATTTCTGCTTCTGTTAAGTGTAGTGGGGTCAGGTTTTCTTTATTAAGTGCCAGAAGAATACCTGCTTCTTCAAATGCCTCACGGATTGCTGCGATGTAATAGGCAAGGCCACCTTCACCAATCCCGAGAAGCTTGCTCGCTTCATCATCGCTCCGGTGAATACTGATCGCCTGAAATTTAGCGGGATCGTCTGCTGCATCGACGGCGCCTCCCGGGAAAACCCACATGCCACCGGCGAACACCGTATTGGCATGGCGTTCCATCATAAACACCTGCAGGTCTGGCCGGTCATCAATGAGCATCACGGTAGCCGCGGGACGAATCGTTACTTCTGCTGGATCATAATCTGTCATGAGGGTGAAGCTATCATGAATCTGGCCATCGCGACCAGCGTGACAGGTCTCCTGTTAATGAATCACGCTGATGATGTTC
>CAZAZB010000230.1:4054-6774 GCA_964489485.1 uncultured Pseudomonadales bacterium
GATCGAATACGGACACCGCTGGCCGCGAAAATCGCATTCGTGACTGCTGGTGCCAAGGGTGGTAGTGCCGGTTCGCCGAGACCGGTCGGTCGGTTGTCGCTCTGCAGGAAATGGATATCTACATCAGGGGTAGATCTGATGCGCAGCACTGGGTATTGATCAAAATTATCCTGTTCTATTTCACCGTCTTTCATCGTAATCTGCTGCATCGCCATTGTGCTAAGCCCGTCAATGATTGACCCCTGGACCTGGCTGGTCGCGCCGCTCATATTCATAATCGGCCCCACATCAACTGCAACGGTTATTTTGTTAACAACGAAATTGCGATCTGCATCAACGGTCACTTCCGCAACTTCGGCAACATGTGCTGCGTGGCAGAAATAAAATGAAAATCCCTGACCTGAACCTTCTGGCAGGGTTTTTCCCCAGTTGGCTTTCTTTGCTGCTAGTTTAATAACATCAATCGCACGACCCGTGTTCATTGAATTGACATCGCCATCTTTAATCCAGCGACGGGAACCCATGAGTTCCGTTAAGAACTCCACATGATCACGACCCGCCAGTACCGATAATTCATGAATAAAACTTTGTTCAACAAATGCGTTAGTGTTGGATCCGGGAGCACGCCAGGCACCACAAGGCGTATTAACTTCCATCATGGTTTGTGAAATGCGAGCATTGTCCAGTGCCACCATGGAGAGCTCGTTACCCCTGAGTCCAGATCCGATTACGGGTTTGCCTTTTTTTGCAAAGCCAATGTAGTGTTGGTCCCACGCTTTAAGCTTTCCGTCAGGCGCGATGGCAGCCTTCATATTTTGAAAACCACCGACTCTGAAAAAGTCATTGTGTATATCGTCTGTACGGGTCCAGGTCAGTTTCACGGGTACGCTCGCGCGATGTGAAATCGCCATTGCTTCGCTGGCAAAATCGTGGACAGCTCGCCGGCCAAAGCCACCCCCCATGCGGGTTGGGTTGACGTGTACGTTCTCCTGTTTTACGCCGAGCATATTTTCGGCAATTTCCTTTACCTGCCCCGGGAACTGGCTTGGAATCCAGATTTCCATCGTGTCAGGTTGCCCCTGGCTTCCCTTTCTGAAATCGGCTGTACAGTTCATCGGTTCCATACACACATGTGCAACGTAGGGAAACTGGTAGAATGCTTCAATCACACGATTATTCTTATCAGCCAGGTCGTCATCGACAGAGTGACCGTTGAGTTTGATCTCACCATTAGCATCGCGAGCAATCTGCGACGCACGTTCCATCATTTGAGGCCAATCGTCATTTGACGCATTGCTCTCGTCCCATTTTATTTTGAGCCTGGTTTTGGCATCGAATACCGACCAGGTATCATCACCGACAATTGCAACGCCACCACGTAAGACTGCGAGACCTTGAAGAAAGGCCATTGAAGCTTCACCGGCACGGTCATCCGGGTCGAGAATGAATGCGTCGGTAATCCCGGGCAGGCGTTTAATTTCGGCTTCATTGAAACTGATCGCGATGCCACCGATTTTGGGACATCGAGAGTAGGATGCGTACTTCATGCCGGGTACATCAGTATCAATACCGAACTGGGATAACCCAGTGGCAATCACAAGATTATCGACACTGCCAACAGAAGTGCCAATGATGGTGTATGACCGGGGATCTTTGAAAGACAACATCTCTGGGTCTGGGACAGGTTGGCGAACCGCCAGGGCGGCAAGTTCGCCAAACGTCAGGCTTTTACCGGACGTGTGAATCACCTTGCTATCTCGCGCTTCGAGTTCCTGCCGCTTAACTTCCATCGATTCTGAAGCGGCTCCAATCAGCATCTCGCGCGCAGAAGCGCCCATTCGGCGCATGGTGTCAAAATTTCTTGGAATTGAAGTTGAACCACCTGCACCCTGCAGCCCAAATTTGGACGCATCCAGGGGTGCATCGAGTACCACAACGTCTTCCCATTTTGCACCCATCTCTTCTGCTATGATCATCGGCAGAGTGGTTTTTACACCCTGACCCATCTCGGGTGTGGCAGAGTAGATTGTAATTTTGCCGTCGGATGCAATCTGGACGAAAACATTGAGTTCCTTTGACCCGACCAGCGTGCCGAGTTCCGCTCCTATTGCTGAAGCAGGCAGACCCATTTCCAGCATCAGTCCACCACCAGCAAGGGCAGAGACTTTCAGGAATCTGCGACGATTTAACGTAACGAGGCTCATGAGTGCACCCCCTTTACTGCGTTGTAGAAAGATGCTGCAGTATGGATCGCATCCCGAATTCTAATATAGGTCCCGCAACGGCAGTAGTTCCCTTCCATCGCGGCATCAATGTCTGCATCGGTTGGGCTACTATTTGTGGAGAGCAAAGCGGCGGCGCTCATTATCTGCCCCGCCTGACAGTATCCGCATTGTGGCACATCGTGTTCGATCCAGGCACTCTGCAAGGGGTGTAAATTACCATCGCCTGCGAGTCCTTCGATGGTGGTAACCGGTCCGGAAACACCTGAAACAGGGAGCATGCAAGAGTTTACGGCCACGCCATTGATATGCACCATGCATGAACCACATTGTCCGATACCGCAACCGAATTTGGTTCCTTTTAGTTTGAGTTTGTCACGCAGAACCCACAACAGCGGCATTTCTGGCCTGACATCAACTTCATGATTCTCGCCGTTAACTTTTAGATTGTACTTGCTCATAGACTTTACCGAATTATTTGGCAGGTTCCGAGGTTGT
>CAZAZB010000231.1:0-6759 GCA_964489485.1 uncultured Pseudomonadales bacterium
GGAGTTCCGGTAGCCGGTGGGCCGTAATTCGCGAAGGAAGACATTAGAAACCCATCGTAAAATATCAACCGTTAAGAATTGATTCTCTTTTAAAAAGCCGTGCAGTGATCAGCACAAATGCCATACCGAGTACGAGACATGACATGGCCGAGAAAAGGTAGCCTATCAGGGGAACACTTTTCCCGCCAAGCACATCCACCAGCAAGAGATGTTGGCCTAACATGGGAATAGCAAACATCCAGGTTTTGGTTGCAACGGGATTAAACATCATGATCATGGATGGAATCACCGGCAAGAGCGTCAGGAATCCAATATAGGATTGAGCGTCTTTGAAGGACTTGGCGAAGATGCCCAGTAACAATTGCATGCTGGTGGCAAGAAAAGCCAGTGGCAGCGTTGCCACAATCATCAGCAGTATTTGCGGCGGGGTAACTTTGAACTGCAAACCAATTTCATCAAGTGGCACCTGGAGCATCGCCACGACACAGAGCACAAGTGTTAACACCATACCAAGGGCGGCAAACAGACTTGCAGCAAACCATTTACCCATGACGATATGGTGGCGCTCTATGGGGTTAATGAGCAAGGGTTCCAGGGTCTTTCTTTCACGTTCACCGGCGGTGCTATCAACCGCAATCCCCATACCGGCAACAAATGCGGCAAGAATGATATACAGAGGAATAAAGTTGAGTGCTGCAGCGGTTCGTTGCTGTTTGCTGGCGACATCCACGCGATCAACCGTAACGACCCTCATGACATCAGGCGATACCCCCCGTGTAATGAGGCGAAGTGCTGCGATCTCCCTGTTGTAGTCTCTCAATAACTCATAGACGCGGCTAACCACGGGTTGGGCATCCGTGCGGGAACCGTCTGAAACGATCTCAATGTAAACCGTTCGAAGCTCCCGCAACCGCTGCTGGTAATTGTCCGGGATAGTCATGACAACCTTGTTCACTTTGGTTTTGACAGATTCTCTGGCATCCCCGTCGAACGGCTCGATGCGTACATCTTTTTCCTCTAGCCACTGTATCAGGGCAGGAGCATGTTCATTTCCCTGAACCGGTAAGGTGAGTGTTTCTGCATCTGATTGTAAATCAATGATGGCAGACAACATGAAATAGACCAGGACAGGTGCCAATACAGGAAAGAGAAAGGCTGACATGACGGCACGTTTATCGCGCCGGGCATCCCTGAATTCTTTGTCGAGAACGACCAGAACCGGATGCATCAGTCGAGCACTCCTTCGACGAGTGTGACAAAAGCATCTTCGAGATCTTTTTCTCCAGCGGTTTCTCGAATCGCATCTGTTGTGCCATTGGCGACTACCCGGCCCTGGGAAATAATGACGATATGGTCGCACAATCTTGAAACTTCATGCATCAGATGACTGGAGAAGAGCACCGCGATATCTCTTTTCCTTAATTCGGCGATAATCTCCCTGACGGTGCGCGTTGTCATCACATCAAGACCGTTAGTTGGTTCATCCAATAGAATGTTTGGTGGGTCGTGGATCAGTGCGCGTGCAAGACAGACTTTCATGCGTTCCCCTTGCGAGAAACCTTCAACTCTCCGATCGGCAATGCTGCTCATGTCGAGGAGGCGCATCAGCTCACTGGTTCTTTCTTCCAGAACAGCTTCGTTAACGCCATGCAGTTTTCCGAAGTAGTGGATATGTTCGCGAGCAGTGAGCCTGATGTAGAGTCCGTGGCTATCAGGTAGCACGCCAATTTTTCTTTGTGCGTTAAGCCGCTCTGCACCAATATCAATGCCATCCACTCTGGCTTCACCGGCATCCTGGGTGAGTAGTCCGTAAAGAATGCGCAGTGTGGTTGATTTACCTGCGCCATTGGGACCCAGAAGCCCGGTGACCTGTCCGTTTGCCGCAGAAAATGATACATCACGGACGGCCTGGACATCGCCAAAGGATTTATAGAGTGATTGGACCTGAATCATTTTTTCGGCTCGCGCTCCGGTTCCAGAGTGCCGGCGAAACTTGTGAAGAATGGCGGGCGATGCAGGTTTCCACTGCAGGCGGCTTTGATCTTGCCGGGTTCTGGGTTGTTGATAAAGTCTGCGACGACATCGGGCATGCAACCGGTGACGATCGAGCCGTGCCCGACTCCCGGTACAATAATGTGCTCGGAGTTTTCGAGAGTTGCTGCGGCCTCCCAGCCATATTTTGGCGGCGTGATGGGGTCCAAAGTACCGGAAGTGAGCAATACTGGCACTGAAGAAGTGACGGGTTCGAAATAGTTTTCAGGTACGCTACCGGTTGGCCAGAATTGGCAGGCGGCTGCTGCCAGATCATAGATGGGATTGTCGAAGTCTTTGCTATTGTTGGGTGATTTAACCAGCTTCATGTCCTCGGCACACAAAACAGAAATCATCATACCAGTGCTCAAGGTACTTTCATCTCCCGTCATGGAATAGGCGAGAGCAGACAAAGGTTGATAATTGCCATCATAGGCTTGCTCAATGACCAATGGCAGTAGTCTGGACAAGGTCCTGTTGTACATGATGCTTCGGACAAGCCGGCTGATCAACAGGGGGTCGATCCTACCAGTGACTCGTTCGCCGGTACGCGGGTGGTGGGCAGTGACGCTTTCCGGAGACTGCTTCAGGCGCTCTACAAGCTGTTGAAAATGATCGTAGAGGTCAGGGTAGGCATCCTGACAGCCAGGTTGGTTCTGGCAATCCTGTAGTAACTGGTTGAAAGCAGATTGTGCGTCGATGGCGACATTCTTTGGAATGGGCAGGGTCATCGGCACAACGGCGTCAAGGACCAGGCTTCTAACGGATTCTTCGTGTCTGCGAAGATAGACCAGTCCTGCACGTGTGCCATAGGATATCCCCACGAGATTAATTTTCTCGAAACCCAGCACTTCTCTTACTTCATTTAAATCATCCATCGCAATGGGTGTGGTATAGAGGGATGGGTCAGCATCGTAGTCTTTAAGGCATTTTTTAAGGAGGTCTATTTGCCTGTCCATGGCTTCTGCCACCGTCAGGTCGAATTGTTCATCCAGAGGAATGTCGAGTTCGCAGGCAAGCGAATTGGATTTACCTGTACCACGCTGATCGACCAGAACGATATCCCGGCCTTTTCTAAGAACATTGAGCCGATAGTAGAGAGAGGGCCCGGCTGTCACAGCGGATTGACCCGGTCCACCGGCTAACAGGAATATTGGATCTGATTTGGTCGCAGACGTTGTTGACGGGAGCACCATGACATTGAGCCCTATCTTGCGCCCCTGTCGTGAATCCCTGTTTTCAAACACATAGACAGTGCCGCATAGACTCTCCTGAATGATCGATCCGAATGGATCATTCTCTGGTTTCTGGCAGGGGGAGAGTAGATGGTAGCGAGGTGTTAGCTTGCCGCCGTCATTGTCGTCAAGCCCACAACCTGTCAGTGTCAGGTAACCAAAGAATATCAGGGAGAGGAGGATCTTCTGTTTGGGCATGATGTGCAATGTAGCAATAAAGCGTACTATTTGAAAATGATGAGTGCGGCTTTGTATTTAATTGTGACAACTGTTGAGATGTTATTTCATGAGGCTATAAGCCTTGAAATGGCATTGAAGTAAAGTGTGGACCAGGAGGAAACATAAATGAAACCATTGGCGGGTATAACCGTACTGGAATTTTCCACAATGATTACCGCATCCTTTGCATCAATGATGATGGCTGACCAGGGCGCACGCGTCATCAAAGTCGAACCCATTGAAATGGGAGACCCCATGCGTTACATCGGAACCAGCAAGGGAGGTATCTCGGCATTATTTGCCAACAGCAACCGGGGCAAGGAATCTATCCGGGTTGATTTAAAACACGAGGAAGGTCAACAACTGATCCAGCAATTGGCGAAAGAGGCAGATGTACTGATCCATAATTTTCGCCCGGGTGTCATGGACAAACTTAATCTGGGTAGCGCGTCACTCCGAGCGCTGAATGACCAGCTTATCTATGTGGCGATCTCTGGCTTTGGAAAAGAAGGACCCCTCGGGAATGCACCTGCCTATGATCCTATTATTCAGGCACACGCAGGACTGACCGCGACACAGGGCAAGACTGAACCTGAATTTATCCGTAATCTTATGTGTGACAAGATCACTGCTTATACGGCCTGTCAGGCGACAACGGCGGCTCTCTACGCGCGGGAAAAAACTGGGCAAGGCCAGCATATTGATTTATCGATGCTCGATGCGGGGCTCTTCTTTGTCTTTCCCGATGGGTTTATGAACCACACGCTGCTGGATGATGATGTTTCTGTACAGCCAAGATTGGCTGATTTGATCTATGAGCTAGTGAATACCCGTGATGGCGCTATCACGATTTCCGCTGCAACCGAGAGCCAGCGTGCGGGCGTTATTCGTGCCCTTGGCCGGGAGGACATGTTCGAAGATGATCGGTTCAGTACACTGGAGAAGCTGCTGCAGAATATGGAGGCGTACCAGAACGAGTTGTCCGAATCATTTATGAAATTCAGCACAGAAGAAATACTCGACCGGCTTCGTGAGCATCATGTACCGGCAGCTAAGTGCCATGATTATGAAGAGGTGTTATCTCAACCACAGATTGTTGCAAACGAAACAATAGAGGTGCAGGAGCATCCTCTGATGGGCAGTATGAGACTCGTCCGTTCACCGGCGAAGTTTGAAGGGGAACGATTGGAATCTGCTTCTTTTTCACCTGCTCACGGCCAGGATACTGACAAGGTGCTCAAGAATATTGGGCTGAGTGCGTCTGAAATTGATGAGAAGAAGAAAGCGGGTATTGTGCTTTGATAGGTGCTCTGACCCGAGTGGATTTACTCTTCACAAGCTCCTAGGCAGCAAGGCCCTGTATCTTTGCCGCCTCTTCGCGAACAAGTTCCGGACTGCCCAGTAGCTGACGATTGGCACCAATTCTCTTGAACCAGTAATGCAGGCCGACAAGATCTGTAAATCCCATGCCACCGTGTACTTCGGTGGATGTTTTGGCGACGAACTGTCCAACCTCGGCAAGGTGTGCCTTGGCGTGACAGGCGATCAAGCGGGTCTCGTCTGGTACTTCATCGAATGCATGACCTGCATACCACATCATTGAGCGGCAGGGTTCAAGATTAGCCGCCATTTCAGCACACATGTGTTTGACCGCCTGAAAGGATGCAATGACGCGATTGAACTGCTCACGTTGTTTTGCGTATGCAACCGCCTGGTCGAGCATTGATTGTGCTGCGCCAAGTGTATCTGCTGCTTGCATGATCCGCCCGGCATCGAGTGCGCGAGTATAGACATCCGGGTCATCTGATATTGACTCAAATTCAACATTGGACAGAATGAGTTCGCAGGTCGAGCGAGTTTTGTCCACGGTTGTCAGATGGTTGCGTGTGACTCCCTGCGCACCGGCAGAGACCAGTACCAGTTTTTTCTCTTGTGTGGCAATCAGGTAGTCATCGGCATCACTGTCTAGTACAAAAATATTCTTGCCAGAGATTTTGTTGTCATTGAGTACAACACCTGCGTCATTTCTGGCACCAACGGCCTCGCCGAAAGCAATACCTACTCGCCGTTGACCGGAGGCGAGATCGGCAAGGAGATCATTCTTTCCAGCAGCAAGAAGCGCTGTGGGTGCCATAACGGCTGAAGAAATAAATGGCCCGGGTGTCACATGATAGCCGAGGCATTCAGCAACAATCGCGGCATCAAGCATGCCGAGACCGACACCACCCTGTTCCTCCGGAATGAGCAGGCCGCAGATTCCCATGTCGGCCAACCCGCGCCATATATCGCTATCGCTTTCATCGCTGGATGCAATTTTCCTCACCCGATCGAGTGGTACCTGATCATTCAGGAATTTATTGATACTGTCTTGAAGCAGAACCTGTTCTTCTGATAATCCGAATTCCATTATCAATGCTCCTTATGGATGGCTGGCGACTTTGGGTTCTTTCGGCATGCCGAGACCTCGTTCGCTAATGATGTTTTTCTGTATTTGTGATGTGCCGCCGCCAATGATAAGGCCGAGATAATACATATACTGGTATTGCCATGAACCGCCATCGCGTGTGTAAGGATTGTCCTCAAATGACAACCCAATTTCTCCCATGACATCGATGGCCATCCCCTCGATTTCATGGCGCAATTCTGTGCCCATCAGTTTGACAATCATCCCGGCGAACATGGCATCCTGGGTTTTATTGATGCGCGCCGACAGGAGGCGCATGTCGTTGAATTGCATGGCGAGAACCCGGCCCTGTAGCTTCATCAGGCGGTCTCGATAGGCGGGGTTGTCTATGAGCCTTTGACCCGCAATGGTTTCTGTCTTCATTAGGTTCATGACACCTTCCAGGCGGGATCTCGCAATCTCTGGTGGTGCTAACGAACCTCTTTCGTGGCCGAGAATGGCATTGGCAACCAGCCAGCCCTGGCCGCGCTTACCGACAATCTGGTCTTTCGGCACGCGAACGTCCGTGAAGAATACCTCGTTGAAGTTGGCATTGAGTGTCATGTCCACTAAGGGGCGAACCTCAATTCCGGGCGTGTCCATTTTGAACAGTAGAAACGATATGCCCTGGTGTTTCGGTGCATCCGGTTCCGTTCGGACCAGGCAAAAGATCCAGTCTGCGAGTTGGGCGGTGCTGGTCCAGATTTTCTGCCCGCTAACAACCCATTCGTCGCCATCGAGTTCTGCCTTTGTGGTGAGGCTTGCCAGGTCACTGCCCGCGCCGGGTTCAGAATACCCCTGACACCAGATCATCTCCCCCTGTATTGTCGG
>CAZAZB010000232.1:0-6748 GCA_964489485.1 uncultured Pseudomonadales bacterium
GATGAGCTAAAGCAGTATGTTGAAAGTATACCGCTGGATGAACTCATCGAGAAAACTGGCTTAGGTCTGGAGCGGGTAAAAGAACTGGCCTCGCTCATCATCAAGAACCCAAAGACTTTTATTCGTGTCGGCAACGGACTATCCCGAAATACGCAGGGTGCCATGTCCGTTCGCGCCATTACCTGCCTGTCAGCAGCACTGGGTTTGTTTGACGGCAAGAAAGGTCGGGGGACCCTGCTTTCAAGTAACTCTTTTCCGCTTAACAACAGGATTATGTCATTCGCTGCCATGCGCAATGAATCAACACGAAGCATCAATATGGTCCGGCTAGGTGAAGCGCTGAACGAAGCCAGGCCACCCGTGATGGGTTTATTTGTCTACTCCAGCAACCCCTTAAGTGTTGCGCCAGATGCAAGTCAGGTCCGCAAGGGTCTCTCCCGTGATGATCTCTTTACGGTGGTCCATGAACAATTCAGGACACCCACAACACAATATGCAGATTTGCTTTTACCGGCCACAACATCTTTTGAAAATGAAGATATCTATATGGGTTATGGGCATTTCCACATGGGTAGAGTAGATCCTGTCATTGCGCCTCGAGGTGAGTCCATCAGCAATTTTGATCTGTTTCAAACACTCGCCAGGAAAATGGGCTTCACGGATGCCGCTTTCAACGACTCGGCTTCAGATCGAATAGAACGCTATACGCCCGCTATCTCTGGTTTGCCTGGCGAATACGCAAATGATGGTATCCGGGCCGGTGATATCATCGCCTCGGATTTGCGATCAGCAGGAGGAGACTTTTCACAGTTTGATGGGCACAAATTTAAGTTTTCAGCCGCTTCAAAAAATGCTGAGATACCCGCAATCCCCTGCGTCATTCCTAATACTGAATTTGACGATGCGATCCTGGAGAAGCGTTACCCTTTCGCCATGATTGCTCCGCCGAATAGTGAACTGCTTAATTCAACATTTGGCGAGCGTTACACCAACAAAATTGGTGAAGTGCTTATCCACCCAGAGGATGCGAAAATTGCCAAAATAGAGAGCGGTGACCGATTAAGCATCTCCAACGACCGTGGATCTACTATCCGTATCGCCAAAATAACAACACGGACTCAACCAAAGCTATTGGTCGCCGAGGGCATCTATTGGGAAGGTGAGTCGTCAATTCCAAATGGTATCAACGATTTAACGTCACAGGAGATAACAGACCTGGGCGAAGGGGGTACTTTTCACGAAAGTCGCGTTACGATTAAAAAAACGACCTAGTGGATGGTATCCATTGAAATTTTTCAGAGCTGAGACAGACCAGCGCGACCAAAACACCCTGTCGGTTCATGGTGCTCGGCTTGGAAGTTGTTTCAAATATAGAGTTTACGAACATGAGGAATAAATATTTTCGCATACCTCTATTCCTCTTACTCGTCTCCGCTATTCTCGTTTCATTTCTTATCTATCGCGATTCACTTGCCGATCTTCTCAGTGACAGCACAGCACTTCGACACTGGTTGGCAAATTCAGACATTGGTGGGCCTTTTTTGATCATCGGGCTCTTGACCATCGCTATTGTAATGAGCCCAATTCCCAGCGCCCCGATAGCCCTCGCTTCAGGAGCACTATATGGTCACTTTTTCGGCACAATTTACGTTATCATTGGCTCTGAACTCGGCGCTATTATCGCTTTTACGCTTGCCAGGTTACTGGATCTCGATCTTTTAAAAAAATGGTTTGGTATTGAACCGGACAACAACCTACTGGGCTCACAAAATACCCTGATGGGTCTCGTTTTCGTTTCCCGCTTGCTGCCGTTCATTTCTTTTGATGTCATGAGTTATATGGCAGGTTTAACGTCACTGCGATTCTGGCGATTTGCGCTGGCAACCTTTACAGGTATTATCCCCGCAAGTTTCATACTGGCGCACTTTGGTAGCGAGATGGTTGAAGGTGATACAGGTGTGATCCTTCTCACGCTAACTTTCCTGGGTCTATTGTCCCTGGCACCTATGATTTGGAGATGGTCAAAATTAAGACGTCAAAACCCGGAGAACTTATGAAGTTTGTGAAAAAGATAATAGGCATCCAACTAATTTTACTTTCACTTGTGGCATGTAGCTCAACCATTCAGGTGGTCTCAGAGTCAATTGACCAGCCTGGTGATATCAGCATGGCATCTACCTACCGATGGGACGATTCGTCTTTATCCGGTATTGCGCCGGGTGAGGCAATCTCTTCTGATTTCAGCAACGCGATCCGGGATGAAATTGAAAAAGTAATGGCGACCCTCGGCTATAAAATGGTTGCAGATGATTCAGCAGAGATGACCTTAAGCTTCAGAGTCACAATCAAAGAAGGTGTGAACACCAGTCTGACAGAAATACCTTTCTATGAAGAAAACTACACCAGCCCCTACGGCATCAAGTGGCGATTCGGTGGAGAAGAGAAGCCGGTTGTAACAGAAAGTGCTGCGCCTCCCGTGGAATTGTCCTACTACAAAGAAGGAACGCTGCACATCGCGGCATTTGATAGCGATAAACACATGAGCTGGCACACTTCTGCGCAGAAGGTCATCGACGACACCCATTCACCCAACGAGCATGAACAGGTTCTGAGAAGGACAGTGCAGGTGATGATGCAGAAATTTCCGGCCAGTGCGACGAAAAACCAATAACACTCTCCAGGGTTGCACTGGTGTATCACACCTTAACTCAAGGAGGATTCGCCCCAGCGTCTTCCCTATCAGTCCCCTTTGGCCAATGTATCCAACTTCGCCACTCGTTCATCATCCACGCCAAGATACTCAATAATTGCGGCCGTCACCTCCGGAATCTTGACCGTACCCGCATCAACCATCGCCTCAAGATCGGCCCAGTCTTTGGTTCTGTTGAAGAAGACTTTGAGGACCGCCAGGTCCTGACAGGCGATAAAGGGTACAGACTCGCCAATGAATTCCTCCCAGCGTATTCGGCGTGACATCTGCGTGTGCAGCTTCACCGTATTCAGAAATAAATCGACAGGCGTTGTTTCCCAGGTGAGGCGCACCTGACCTTCCCTCAATATTTCATCCAGATCTGACCGTGACCAATTCACTCCTTCAGGTAGAGATTTCAACACTATCTCAGCCTCATCTGCTTCGACAAAAATATTGAGATCGATGTCAATCGTTCCACGCGCTTGCCGGGTACACCAGGCCAGGGCCAATGCACCGCCGAAAGCATGGCTTATACCAGCTGATTGCAATGACCGGTGCAGCGCAACAACTTTCTCCGGCAGGTTCATAATTTCAACACCGCATCAGGTTTATCACCATGCTCTGCAGGGAAGACTGCCGCAAGTTCAAGTACATCTTCGAGTTCTGACCCTCTACTATAGGCATCGTCACCGCGGATTCTCGGCTCCAGGTTAAAATCGAGTGAATATCCACAAGCATGAACCAATCGCATCAGCGTTGTGGTGACGGGTACTTTTTTACCTGATTCATAAGCAAGAATGGTTGAATGAGAGCTACCCACTCGTCGCGCCAACTCCCGGGCAGAGAGACCTGCCTTCCGGCGCACATACTTCAACATCAGCGCTACTTTCTGGGTATACCGTTCAATCTGCTCGGTTGTTCTCTGCCTTTTCATATCATAAATGGTACCTTTTTGGGTACCGTTTGTCTAGATTCGCTAGCGGCAAGTTTCGCTGGCGGCAAGTAAAGATGACAAAGAATCGTTATCCTGTCTATTCTGCGTATTCCAAGTTATAGATTTTATTTGCCAAAATGCCAGCATCTACATTGGATGCTCTTTGAACCCAGCGACCTCTTCAAAGGCATAGCCCGCCTGCAGCAAACTGGCTTCGCCAAGCATCGGTCCAATCAACTGAAATGATTGCGGCAGACCCCCTGAATCCAGACCCGTTGGCATGGTCAAGGCGGGGTGCCCTGAATAATTAAAAGGTACCGTAAAGGTAATGAAATTTCTGAGGACTTCCAGGTCGGCAACAGCAACATCCATCGCACCAAGATCAGGGACATTCACGATCATGGCCGGATTCAGCAACAGGTCCACCCGCTGGAAAAGCTGATTGATACCTGCCCTGAACACTTCTCTTTTCCGTTCCATGTCCGCATATTGCACCGCGCTTGCAGCAAGGCCACCCTCAATAAGATCCTGTAACCCTGGTCCATAGAGATTTTTGTTATCCGTATAGTACGCCTGGTGAGCCATGGCAACTTCAGCGCCCAGGGTCACGCCACTGCCTTCAACCAGGGCACCGTGTTCCGGCATATTTACCTCAACCAATTCCGCACCGAGACGCTGGAACACCGCTGCGACACTTTCGATATTCTCGATAACCGCTGGATCCATCGCGCAAGAAATATACTGCCTGTCCAGGCCAATCTTAATCCCACTAACGCCTTGCTTAATTGATGCCAGGTAGTCTGGAACGGGAGCATCAATAGAATTAGGATCATCCGGGTCGTACCCCGCCAGTACCTGCATCATCCGTGCATTATCTTCAACTGACCTTGTCAGCGGACCAATATGGTCCAGAGAATCTGCCAGAGCAAAAGCACCTGCCTTACTGACACGACCAAAAGTAGGCTTCAGCCCAACCAGGCCACAACAGGCGCTAGGAAATCGAATACTGCCGGCCGTATCTGTTCCCAATGCAGCAAAACACAGCCCAGCCGCAGTCGCGACGCCCGTTCCAGAAGACGAAACACCTGTCCAATAATCCTGATGCCAGGGATTTACCGGTGGGGATATCTCAGGGTGGTGCGTTGACCAGGCACCTTCTGTCAGCTGTGTTTTGCCAACAATAATTGCGCCTGCTTCTTTCAACCGGGTCACCACCGTCGCATCCTCGTCAGGAACATAGTCTGCCATCACTTTTGTGCCTGAAGCGGTACGAGTACCACGAGTATTGAGCAAATCCTTAACAGCCACAGGAACGCCATGTAGTAGACCCAGAGACTTTCCTGCTGCGCGATCATCATCAAGCTTCCCTGCTGTTTCCAGCGCATCCTGTTCCATTAGCCGGGCAAAACTCTTTAGCCTGCCGTCATGCTCATGGATTCTTTCGAAAATTACTTTTGTCACGTCAAGCGCAGATAGCTCACTATTTTTTTGTCTCTGGATGAGTTCGGTCATCGTCAAGTAATGTAGATCAGTCACTGGTTACCTCTTTATTCGTGTGAATTGTTCGCATGAGTTGTTCTTGTGAATTGTTCTAGTGGGCTGTTTGTGTAAGCAAAAATCCAGGGAACGTCTGATAATAAAGGTCCACCGACCCAATAGGCATTTACCTAAGGAAGCTCTGATTAATGGCACAAAAGCGGTTCGGTGGTCCGAACTTAATCAGAGGTTCCCTAAACTTTTTAAACTCGCCCTGTATACTCATTGAACTCTATCAAGGATCCGTTCATGACACACTATTTTAAAATGGCAGGATTGGGGATTGTTTTTCTCTGGTTTTTTGGCGGAGGTATCGGTCATTTTGCCGATACAGCATTCTTCCTGGCAATCGTCCCACCCTGGGTGCCGTATCCATTAATTGCAGTTTATGTGAGCGGCGCAATCGAAATTCTGCTCGCGGTACTACTTTTTGTGAAACGGATCAGACCACTGGTGGGCTGGGGTATTATCGCCCTGACTATTGCCGTTACCCCTGCCAATGTTCACATGTGGTTGAATCCACATTTGTTTCCGGAAGTATCACCCACGCTATTGAGTTTGCGTTTAGTCATCCAACTCTTTTTGATTGCGCTGATCTGGTGGGTGACCAGAGAAGAATCACAGGGGTCCGGTGCTGCCCACTGAAACTCTTACAAATACTTCAGGAACCAGTCTCTCGCTAGTTCGGACCCTTCACCATAATTCTTCTCATAGATATCATAGTGCTTCCCCGGGAAGGTGTGGTACGAAACAGGGACCCTACCTTTTAGCGCGTCATACAATACGGGTAGTTGTTTCATTCGATCGAAAAGCTCTTCATCCGCCTGGTCTATTAGCAGGCTAGGAACGGTGATCTTGTCAACATTTGGGATATACCTGGCCATCTTTGCATAATCTGGTTTGCCTGTTAATGTTTCGTGGGCATCGACTGATGGCGGTTGAGACCCGTAAACACCGCGAGCTTTCTCTGCCGCCCTGGTTGAACCCACATCCGAAAGGGTGCTGGCCAGGGAAGGACCGCCCACCTGGGCAACCATGCACTTGATTCGTTGGTCGCAGCCAGCAACATAGATGGCATGCCCGCAGCCAAAACTTGAACCCCAGATGCCGATTCGCAGGGGATCAACGCCCGGCTCACTCTCCAGATAGTCAAGACATGAAATAATGTCCTGGAACTGATCGAAGGGGTCAACAACATCGCGAACGGGTTTTACCTTGATGCTGATAAAACCATTCTCATCCGGCTCCTTCTGTCGTTCGTCTGAGACCAGTCGTGCATCGCTGGTAAACCAGCCTCGATAATCAAAGGTCATGCAAATAAAACCAGCACTGGCAAAATAAGGTGCGTAGGTGTTGTTGAGATGTTCTTTCGGTCCGCCCCATCCATGACATAACAATATCGCAGGACAGGGATCTGTGACCTTTGCTGCGTCAGGCAGAAAAAGATTGGCAGACAGTTGGGTGCCCTCACTCCAGACAGTAATCTCTTTTTTCATCATCCGCCGCTATTAGAACAAGGCTAAGAGAATAGCTGAGGACTGAGCTTTGGAGTATTGATCTCCGTCAGCTAGTTGACACATTAGAAA
>CAZAZB010000233.1:0-6730 GCA_964489485.1 uncultured Pseudomonadales bacterium
AGTTCAACAAAACTTGAAATATCCCGAACCTCTGGTAATTTCTGGCCAAAATCGCTGTTGAGTGCGAAGTACTTTTGGACATTTTCCTGGGTTGATTTGAATAGTTCCTGAAGCGTGTTCTGGTTTATCTCGAACACTGTTCGACCGAAGTCTGCCTGTTTCTCTAATATGTTCATGCTCTTACCCTTTTAGCCGGTTAGTTTTAGGTGTCTAATTGCTGCGTTGCACCATTATATATTGCACTGCAACAAAATCGCAAGTAGTTTGTAGATTATCTTCACGGCACTCGTCAGCGAGATGATTCTGGTAACACAGATTGAGTTTGGCTGTGAAGGCTGTAGGGCTTATAAATTGTGGAACGAGGCGCCTGGACGGCGGGTCGAACTTAAGATTTGGTGAGGGTTGAGAACCCGGTTCTGAAGAGGGAAAGTGAACCGGGTTACTCAGTTACAACAGGCAGCTACCAAATGCCCGCTGATTCGTAGGAGCAGTTTACGCCGCTTCTTTAGTCTTTGCTGTCGCCTTAGTTGCTACCTCGGCTTCCTCAGAGGCTTCTACCTGCTCAGTTGTGAAGGCAACTTTGATTGCATCACGTGTTTCTTCGAATGCGCTACGAACCACGCCATTGTGAGATTCAACAGCATTTTTTGCGTTATTCCACAATGTTTCACCATACTCACGCTGAAGTGAGAAAAAAGATGAAATGTCAGTGACTTCAGGTAATTTTTTGCCAAATTCCTGGTTAGTTTCGATATATTTTTCAATATTTTCGCGCTGTAGTGTCGCAATACTTTTAACAACATTAGTGTTGATATCAACGATTGACTTACCCAGTGTAGACTGCTTCTCAATAATGCTCATGTCGGTCTCCTTATTTGTGGTTGCAAGTTTGTGCTTGCAAGTTTGTGGTTGCTCGGATCCAGTCCCGGTTTCCCGAATGGATACACCGGATCATTGTTGCGTTGCAGCATTATATATTGCACTGCAACAAAATCAACAAAAATCTAAAATATTTTTTTATTTATGCGACCTTATCCATTTCAGAGGGGACAACACCTTCTTTGTTGGGCGACTCGATCACATCCGTGACGGTTGGTATGGACTTTGGCTTGGCTTTTGGCGTGATCGTTGTCACCGTCGCTGCGGGGAGCAACTGTTTTAGCTCCTGATATGCGGCAATCATGTCGTCACGCAGTAGCTGGGCACTAGGTAGTGCTTTTTTACACGCTGTGATGCTGAAGTAGAGAGTGTCCACGTAGCTCTGTACTGTGATGTTAACGCCAAGACCTGGCGCTGGAATTGAGACGGGGTAGTGCGTCAACATACGAGCAGCATTTGAGTAAAGTGTTGCTCTGGGACCCGGCACGTTCGAAATGACTAGATTGATTGGCATGGGTGCTGAATCTGCAAGACGGATGCTGTCGCTAAGTTTTGCCATGGCTGTGGCGACGAACGGCAGACCCGGTAGTGAGACGTCAGCATTAAAACCACTTGCCATGTCGATGGTAACGTCTTTGGCTGTATTCGCTGAATCCCTGATGGAGAGCAGACGGAGACGCGGGTCGGCAATATCTGTCGCCAGGCTAACGCTCATCATGGTGACCTGATTGTCCATGCCTGTATCTCCAGGCTTCCTGAGAGAAACCGGACATCCTGCAATTAACGCCTTGGAAGGTAATGTATAGCTTCGTTGGAAATATTTCCTTAATCCACCGGCGCAAATGGCCAGGAACACATCATTGACCTTGCAACCCGAAGTACTACCGATGATCTTGGCATCAGCTAGGGGTAGTTCACCCACCGCAAAACTACGCTCCCTGGTAACCGCCTGATTGAAGGCGGTTGTCGGTGCGGCTTCTGACAGGGCGCCGAAACTTTTCGATGGATCGATAGCACGCTGGCCTAACTTCGCAAGAGAATCAATGCCACCGATGAATCGGCCAGCAGAAGTCAGCTGAAAATTAATCAGGTTCTGCAGCGACATGACGTAGAGATCCAAAAGCTGTGGCGATGCCTGGTCTTTCGACAACTTTTTACCTGCTGACTCACTACCCGCTGATGGCTGACTACCCGCTGATGGCTCTGCACCCGCTAATGGTTCTTTATCAGCTGATGGCTCCTTACCCGCTGATGGCTCTACTGCCACGGTGTGATCGGGGCTGGTATCCATCAATATCTGGGTGGCTGCCTGGCCTGCCATTCCGTCTATGCAGGCGTGGTGAACTTGATTGTAAAATGCCACAGTACCATCTTCTAGCCCTGTCAATACCGTCAGTTTCCAAAGCGGGAGTGAACGATCCATCAGTTCGGCATGTATTGCGGCAGTGGTTTCTTCAAGTTGTTCAAGCGTTCCCGGACAGGGAAGCACGACCTCGGTGATATGATTATTGATATCAAAGTCATCCACTGGTACCCATACCGGATGGTCGAATCCACCCGGCATAAATTGTACTTTGCGCGTCAGGTAAGGAACCAGGTGTGACCGTTTGGCCATGAAGGTTTTCAGACCCGATATAAATGCTGAGCTCGAAACGCCTGTAGGTAGTTCAAATTTTTGCAAAGACGCAATATGATTGGGGTTATTGGCGGTTTCGCTATAGAAAAAGTTGGCGTCCACTGCCCCCAGCTTTCGTACTCTGTCATCTAAATGGTTCTGCATTTCATCTTCCTTATCTGAAATTTGAGGGTTGCTAACGCTGTATTGGCGTAAATGGCGGTGCAGTGCTCCGAACTTAATCAGCGGTTCGTCTATCGCAGGATGCAATCACTATGCCAGCGTTTACATTTTCACTAACACTTTGAATTTAAAGGATAACAGTGTGCGCAGGGCAGATTGCTATCACATAAAAATGAGCCCAATTGGTGCATGGCAGCGGTTCTTAGCTTCCGTTGGTGCGAAGCGAGCGCATTATATAAATGGCATGGAACATGTCAATATATTTGTGCATTGCATCATCGTCTTTTTCCATGCCAGTTAACGCGTTGATTAATATCTTGATTCCAGTGCGGAAGTTAGCGAAACTCATATTGTTCATTGCAACATAAGGGAATACTTTTGTACCAAGCTCTTGATGTCGGTCCACCAGACGAGTGGCGAGACCGGATTGGCAATGAACACCACCAGCGTTACGCGAAACCACCTTCTCTTTATTATACGTTGACAGAACTTCCGCGCAGTCTCATGGAAATGACTTCTCTGCTTGCAGCTCTGCCAGCTCTGACCAGCCTGCCTAAAGGGGACCGACATCCAGTCCTGCTGTTACCCGGGTTCCTTGCCAGCGATGCCTCAACACTCATGTTGAGGCAATATCTGCTTTATATGGGCTATGAACCGCTTCCCTGGACCCTCGGTCGTAATACCGGGAGCTTCTCTATTTTCGAGGAAAAGTTGCTTGATCGGTTCGACAAGCTCGCCAAAACCTACGATGACAAGATTTCAATTATTGGTCAGAGTTTAGGTGGTGTCTTCGGTCGGGATATTGCACACAGGTTTCCAGAATCGGTCAGACAGGTCATCACCCTGGGTAGCCCTTTTGGTGCACTGGCAGCGAATGCAACCAACCCGATGGTTACCCGACTATTCCAGCAGCAATCCGGGATTTCTGTCGAAGAATTACAAGCAAAATTATCTGAAATTGAAGCGAGTAAAAGTCCTTCAGTACCGAGCACGGCTATTTTCTCTAAAGGCGACGGTGTGGTGAACTGGCGGGTTTGTCGCGAGGATGATAGCCATCAAACAGAGAGCATTGAAGTCCGGGGCAGTCATTGCGGGATGGGCTTTAACCCGCTTATTTACTACATTATCAGCGATCGACTCTCACAGTTGGAGGGTCGTTGGAGTGAGTTTAACAGCAACAAACTCAAGCGATTCAGTTATCCCGGTTCCTTTGCACATAGCTTATAAGGTATTAACACATGCGCGCGTTCAAGAAGTATCCCAATCGTAGGCTGTATGACATCGAAGAAAGCCGTTATGTCACTGTAGAGGACCTACGCAAACTGATTCTGGTCGGCGAATCAGTCTCTGTGGTCGATTCAAAAACTGATAAGGATCTAACGAGAACAGTCTTGTTGCAGATTATTTCTGAACAAGAAGGTGAAGGACACGAACCAATTCTTACCAATCGAGTGTTGGAGCAGCTTGTGAGATTCTACGGCGATCCCGCGCAGAGTGTGGTGAGCCGATATATTGAGCAAAGCATCATGACTTTTCTTGAACATCAGGAAAAATACCGACTCAGAATGCAAGACTTCAGTAATGCAGAGCCGCTTAATCTGATGCGAAAGGCGCTCGAACAAAATATCGAGTTCTGGAACAATATGGCGAGTAATACCCTGGATAGAAAACGTCGGGATTGATTGCGAACGACTTCGCAAAATGACTTCATAACCCGCGGGGGTAAAATGACGGGAACTTCGGCTAGTAACGAAGTGCAGGATCCACTGGTAGTACACAAGCCGCTAACGAAAACAGTGCTTGCATCCTACGCAGCACCGGCTACGCCGCTTGCCCTTGTGGGTCTGCCGATGGCCGTCTATTTACCCGCTATTTATGCAGATCCTGATGGGTTTGGTCTGGCCTTGGGTCTGGTCGGTCTGATCATTACCCTGTCCAGATTTACCGATGTGATCACAGACCCTATCATCGGGTTTCTATCTGATCGTCTGAAGACGAAATGGGGTAGGAGAAAGCCCTTTATACTGCTCGGCACTCCGATATATGCAGCGGGTATTTGGCTATTATTTGTTCCCGTGATCACTTTTCGGGATGTTACTTTTCTTGGGCTCACATTCAACATTGGTTACCCCTATCTATTTTTTATGGTGGCACTGACCTACCTTGGGTCCACGATAAAAGATTTGCCCTATGTCGCGTGGGGTGCAGAGCTATCCAGGAACTACAATGAACGGACGCTGGTGACTTCCTGGCGCGAAGGTTTCGCGGTGGCAGGTTCGCTGATATCGGCGTTTGTACCAGCCGTCATTCTCTTTTTCGGCTATACCAAACCAACTGATGCGGTCTACTTTCTGTCCATCGGGATGTGTGTCGTGATGCCTATTTTGGTGATCAATGCTCTGGTCGTCGTGCCGGAATACCCGGTCGTGGAAACACGAAAGAAAATGCCACTGAAAGAAAGTTTGAAGGTGGTTCTGGAAAACGGACCCTACATTACCTTGATTATTATCTTTATGTTCTCGACACTTGGGTCTGCAATGACCAATAGCCTTAGTTTCTTTTTTGTCAAACACGTTTTGTTGGCAGGCAGCCTTTATGGTTTGTATCTGGCGCCCTATTTTGTTTCCCAGATTATTGCTATTCCAATCTGGTTTGCCCTATCTCGTCGTATTGGAAAACATCGGGCGACCATGGCGGCAATTGGTTGGTACTCAATCTGGGCATGTTTTATTCCACTCATCGCCATATCACCTAATGAGTGGTTCGATGCGTTCCAGATACCGATCTTGCTTTCCTTTTTGCCAGAGGCACAATATCAATCAGTGGTTAGTCATTTTGAAGGTATTGATACGGGTAAGTTTATTTTCTTCATCGTCATCATGTGTCTCAAAGGATCAGCAATTGGCGCACTGGCGGCCCTCCCAGCAGCCATGGCAGCAGATGTTGTGGATGTCGATACTGCCCGAACCGGTCAACAAAGGGCAGGTGCGTACTTTTCAATCTGGAGCATGACGCGCAAAGCAGCCTATGCCATTGGTATCACCGTGGGAACAGGACTGGCAGTGTTGTTTGGATTCGATTCTCATGCAGATCCAATGAACACCACCAATACAGGAAGTTCTTTGCTCATGTTGGCGATCTTCTATTCCGTCGTACCCGCCATGTTCAAGTTTGTCGCAATGCCATTGCTCTGGAAATATCCGCTAACAGAGTCACGGTTGCAAGAAATTCAGGCGGAGATAAAGGCAAAATCAGCCGTGACCTGAGAGGGTGCCTATTGGCGATTCCAGACATCAATATAGGGCTGGAGTTCTTGATAGTCGTCCACGATGATCTCTGCATGCTGTAGGTCTTCCAGCTCAACATAAGGACTGTTGATGGCGACGACTTTCATGCCGGCAGACCGTGCGGCGGCGATACCTGTTGGTGAGTCCTCGAATGCGATGCAGTTGTCCGCAGCAACTTGAATCTGCTTCGCACAGGCAAGAAAGATATCCGGCGCCGGCTTCCCTTCAATGACAGCCTCGTTATCACCGCAGATAATCGCCTGAAAATCACGTTTCCAGATTTTCTTCGACAATTTGATATCACACAGATGTTTGTGAGAGCTGGTCGCAAGCCCAATAGGCACTGAACATTGGGCGAGTGTGTTGATAAACTCGGCTGCACCGGTGATATCGGGTGATGTTTCGAACAACTCGATCAGGTACACCTCCCTACCTGAAATATACTCGTCTATTGTCATGGGCAGGCCGAATTCGTCAATGACAATTTGAGCGCTAATTTTGGAATCGCGACCCATGCATCTCTTTTTCAGTTCAAGGGTGAAGGTATGGCCATAGGGCGCGAGAAGTTTCTGGGTTGCCTCTGTGTAAAGTGGCTCGGTGTCGAGTAGTGTTCCGTCCAGATCGAAGATCATGCCCGCAGCTGGATTATCGAGTAAGTGGTTCATGACTCTTCCAGAAATTTTTTGGCAAACATTTCAATAACCTCATGTGCTGAACCATACATCCAGTTCATCTATTAATAAAAGCCATCATAAGTCCTGCTTCC
>CAZAZB010000234.1:0-6722 GCA_964489485.1 uncultured Pseudomonadales bacterium
GGTGACTGGAGTTCTGTCGTGTGATCATCCGATATTGCACCCCGGGTTCATGAGAAGAATAATTCTGAGTTGTTGAGGTCCTGGTTGATCGACGGAAACTTCAAATGGGTAAGATTTTGCCAGCGCACCGAGTGGTCCAAATAATTCAAGATACTGATCTTTTACATTGAAAAGGAGTCGCCCAATGTAGGAGTAGATCTTCAGGGTGCCCGTCTTCCACGAATTGCTACCGGCGTCCAGAAGTTCTGATTCGCTCAGATAGCGACCGACATTTGATACAAATGTGGCGTAGTTTTCCCAGTCGATAAATCTTGATGCGTCTTGCAGGTGCACGACCGAATAGTCAACGTCACGAGTGACTCGACTTAGATCGATATTTAGCTTATCGCAGAGCTCAAAAGTCCAGGCAAGATTCCTGCATGAGACATCTTCAGAACTTGTATTGCCGGGATCAGAGTGGTGGTTAAGCCTCCTCTGAAGCACTGGGCGAGTCACATCTTCCATGCGCGACTTGGGTAATGAGTTGTATCAGCAATAATGGTGAAACAGTGAAATTGGGTCAAGCACTATAATGTAAACATATTTTTTACAATCCAATCTCTATCCAGGGAATCATCTCACGATGGGAGGTGGTGATGCTGATCACTTCTTGGCGGATGCCTGATTTGCGTGGCGTTTTACATGAGTTTGCAGATACTCTATTGACCTCTCGTGCAACGCCGGGTAGCAGTCAATTCCATCGCGACCCTGTTGTGTGAGGGTATAGGTGCCAGGCGCCACTCGTTGAAACCAGCCATAGTAATTTTTTGCGAGTATGCTGCCGGTCTTTTCTCCTGTACCCATGGTCTTTAACTTTTTAGGTGAAAGGTCTCCAAATTGATCCAGGCCAGTGGCGACCAATATCGCATTCTCGCGATAGGCCGTGACGAGTTTTACACGGCTGCTGCCACCAATATTGTACTCCACGCTACGATTCTCGATTTCGCTGATGACACTTTGCCGACGTTTTTTTCTGGTGGTTTTCTTAAATGGACCAGGGTCAAACAACTTTCGGACAGGCATTGCGCGGGGATTTGGCGATACAACAAGTAATCCTAGTTCAAGCCGCCGAACAACTCGCTGTATTCCTCTCCAGTGTTTAGAGTTTTTCTTTGCTGTTGGTATCGCCACGTAGACACCGCTCGTGATATTCAGCCGGTCGGTTGCTTGTATGAGCAGTTGCATATTCGCACTTGTCTTGAGTTCGACAATGATGAGTTCATCTCCCTTGCGCGCGGTAACATCACAGTCTTTGACCTCCGCATTCACAGAGTATCCCTGATCTTCAAGATACTTTTTTACCGGCGGAAACAGGTCGGTTTCGAGCATGGTCTAGGTGTCTTGATCAAGTTGGCGAATGAGGCTCCGATGAAGTCCCTCAAAACTGCCATTGCTCATAATTACGATATGACCTCGTCCTGGTTTCCCGGCAAAATCCATCGCCCATTGTTGAATCTGGTTTACGTCGGTTGTCGTCTTCGTATTAGGAGTAGAGACTGCCTGAGAGAAGTTCCAGTCCAATGATGTCGGTTCAAGCCAGATGACCTGGTTGGCGAATGCGGCGCAACTAGCCAGTCGTGCCTCGTGTGTGCCCTTCTTCATTGTGTGGGATCTTGGTTCGATGATGGCGAGAATTTGCTCGTTTCCAACCTGCTTGCGAAGACCTTCCAGAGTCGACTGGATGGCGCTTGGATGGTGGGCAAAATCGTCATAGATGCGCAGGTCAGGGCGTTCGAAAATGAGTTCCATACGCCTTTTTACACCGGCAAAGTCGTTCAGGGCTTCAATGGCATATTGCACTTTTACCCCTGCATGCCTTGCTGCAGCGATAGCGGCCAGCGCATTGTGAACATTGTGATTGCCTGTAAGAGACCACTGAACCTCACCGGCTGAATGTCCATCAACGAGAACCTCGAAGTGACTGCCGTCCTCTCGCAAGGGACTGGCAGAAAATTGGGCAGAGGCATTAGCCGCGACGAAGGCGCTGGTATCAAAATCTTGACTGGGCGTCCAACAACCCATCTCCAGCACCTTGTCGAGGTTTTCATCGTGGCGAGGATGGACGATGAGTCCGGTAGAAGGGACAGACCTTAACAGCAGATGGAACTGGTACTGGATAGCCGCGAGATCTGGAAATATGTCTGCGTGATCGTATTCCAGATTGTTCAGTACCAGTGTTTGAGGTCGATAGTGTAAAAACTTTGAGCGCCGGTCGAAGTAGGAGGTGTCATATTCATCTGCCTCGATAACAAAGAATGGAGCCGAGCCAAGGCGAGCCGATTGGGTAAAGTTGGACGGGACTCCACCGATTAAGAAACCGGGGTCCAGCCCTGCATGTTGAAGAATCCAGGCGACCATGCTGCTGGTTGTGGTTTTACCATGTGTGCCAGCGACAGCAATGACCCAACGTCCCTGTAAGACATAACGCCCTAACCATTCGGCGCCAGAGGTGTAGGGAATTCCACTGTTCAGTACGGCTTCAACGGCGGCGTTGCCACGGGGAAGCCCCGCGTTTCCGATGATAACAAGATCGGCATCAGCGCGAACATTTTGGGCCGTATAGGGTGACGCCAAGGTGATACCGGCGGCTTCAAGCTGTGTGCTCATAGGGGGGTAGACATTTTCGTCGCATCCGGACACTTCATTGCCAAGTTCTCTGGCGAGAAGTGCGATGCTGCCCATGAGGGTGCCACAAATGCCGAGGATGTGTATGTGCATGATCTAGCTCGTTGGGAAAAGCGTGAGCGTCGCGATAACACCCAATAGTTCTGTCACAAATGCGATAGCCGAGCCTTGCAGTATGCTGATATTGACGGATTTGTGATAGATATATCCGACGATGGCAAGCCACCAGCCGAGACATACCCAGGAGATAGCATTGGCAAAGTTCGTCAGGCTTGTATTGTCATCTTGTAACAAGATGAGGTTTACCGGCATCAGAATAAGAAGAATGATGGTGTTCGTTCCGAGTAGTGCCACGAAGGTTGCGCTGAATCTTCGGCTAAACTTTTTGAATACAAGCAATCCCCAGGTAATTGTGATCTGAACACCGAGACTGACAAGCACCGAGCCAAGAATACCCATCAGCGTTTGCTCTGGCCGATTCAAAGTAACTGCAATGGACGCGATTGAGAGGTAAACTAGGAGAACCAGACCAAGTGCGAATTGGCTCGTTGGAAGTTTTTCTGGACTCTCTCGTAGAAGACAAAGTTGCCAGAAATAAAACAGGATCTGTTGCATAAATTCTGAAGATTTCCTATGTTGCCTAAAGTGTTGTCTAGGGTGTTGCCCAATGTTCTTTTATTTTGGTGATATAGATCAATGCGTTGAACTGATATGAATGTAGAGTGCGCGCTGGCAGTGTACCTGCCAGATTAATGTCTGCAAGAGAATAATTAAACTCAAGAAGGTTACAAATGTACGTACACCCCGAATATAACTATAAAGTTGTCCGCCAATTCTCCGTAATGACTGTTGTCTGGGGCATTGTCGGCATGCTGGTTGGCGTTGTGATCGCCGCACAGCTAACCTGGCCCGAACTCAATCCCGGGCTGGAATGGTTTCACTTCGGTCGTCTTCGACCACTTCATACCAATGCGGTCATATTTGCCTTTGGTGGCTGTTCCCTGATGGCGACATCGCTCTATGTCGTGCAACGTACTTGTCAGGTTAGCTTGATTTCAGACAAGCTGGCTGCTTTCGTTTTCTGGGGTTGGCAATTGGTCATTGTTCTTGCCGCGATCACTTTGCCGATGGGCATGACCACGTCCAAAGAGTATGCAGAACTTGAATGGCCTATCGACATACTTATTACCGTGGTTTGGGTTGCCTATGCAATCCTCTATTTCGGTACAATTGCCAGGCGTAAAACCAAACATATCTATGTTGCGAACTGGTTCTTCTCTGCATTTATCATTGCAGTGGCAATACTTCATATTTTTAATAGTCTGGCAGTGCCAGTTACTTTAACCAAATCTTATTCGATCTATCCGGGTGCCATCGATGCAATGGTGCAATGGTGGTATGGTCATAACGCTGTCGGTTTCTTTCTCACCGCGGGTTTCCTTGGCATTATGTATTACTTTGTGCCTAAACAGGCAGAAAGACCCATCTACTCTTATCGCTTGTCTGTTGTCCATTTCTGGGCGTTGTTGGCGATCTATGTCTGGGCGGGTCCTCACCATCTTCACTACACGGCGTTACCCGAATGGGCGCAGAGTCTTGCGATGGTGATGTCGTTAGTCTTATTGGCGCCATCCTGGGGCGGGATGATCAACGGTATCATGACATTATCTGGTGCCTGGGATAAATTGCGAACGGACCCTATCCTGAAATTTTTAATAGTTTCCCTTTCATTTTATGGCATGTCGACCTTTGAAGGTCCAATGATGGCCATCAAATCAGTCAATGCACTCTCTCACTATACTGACTGGACAATTGGGCATGTGCATTCTGGTGCTCTGGGTTGGGTTGCCATGGTGTCAATTGGCGCCATGTACCATCTGATACCGATTACTTTTGGTAGAAACCAGGGCGAAATGTATAGCGAAAAGCTTATCGATATTCATTTCTGGCTATCCACCATCGGAACTGTTCTCTATATCGCATCGATGTGGGTCAACGGGCTCATGCAGGGCTTGATGTGGCGAGCAATCAATGATGATGGAACATTAACCTATAGCTTTGCAGAATCCGTGGAGGCCAGCTTCCCGGGTTATGTTGTGAGGTTCCTGGGTGGTGCGATCTTCTTTTCCGGCATGATCATCATGGCGTACAACGTATGGATGACGTCGAAAATGGGCGGTTCAACAGTGCTTGATTCAAAAGGGGAGGCACAGTCATGAACGAATTTATCGAAAAAAATATTGGCGTCATGATGATCTTGATTGTGCTGGGCGTCAGTTTTGGTGGCATCGTTGAGATTATTCCGCTGATGTCACAGAAGGTGGTCACTGAGCCAATTGAAGGGCTGAAACCTCTGACACCATTACAGCTGGAAGGTCGAGACATCTATATTCGTGAAGGTTGCCATGTTTGCCACTCTCAAATGATTCGACCCTTCCGGGCAGAAGTTGAACGCTATGGCCATTATTCAGTGGCCGGAGAGTTGGTCTATAACCATCCATTCTTGTGGGGCTCCAAACGTACAGGCCCGGACCTTGCGAGGGTTGGTGGCCTTTATAGTGATGACTGGCATCGAGCACACCTATTTGATCCGAGATCGGTGGTGCCAGTGTCTAATATGCCGGCCTTTCCCTGGATTTTTGAAAAAGAGCTGGATCTGGACATAACACCGAAACGGTTAAGGGCGCTGCAAATGGTTGGAGTACCCTATACGGATGAGGATATTGCCAATGCCACAGTGGGGCTCGAAGGTAAAACAGAGGCAGATGCGTTGATTGCCTATTTGCAACAACTGGGTACCTTGCTCAAGGAGAAGCGATAATGGAGATCGGTGATCTTCGTGGATTGTCCACGATATTTTGCATGATTGCATTTGCGTCAGTCGTCTATTGGGCCTACGGACCTTCCAGGAAAGACTACTTTGAGCAGGCGAGCATGCTACCGTTTTCGGATGATTCGTCAGAAGAGGAGCAGGACAAGTGAGTACTGGAATGTCGGTTTTTGTCATTGTAGGGACACTTGGTTCTCTACTCTTTTTCTTTCTACTCCTACAGATGAATCGTAAGGTGAGTAAGCCGGGTGAAACCACAGGCCACGTCTACGATGGCATTGAGGAATATGATAATCCTTTACCTGCCTGGTGGTATTGGGGGTTCATTTTGTCTATTGTTTTTGCGCTCGCCTACCTGGCTTATTACCCAGGTTTGGGGAATTTCAAAGGGTTGGGCGGCTGGAGTCAAGTCGGGCAGTTGGAGGAAGAGCAGAGGCGGGCGGATGAAAAATATGGTCCTATCTTTGCAAAATATAGAGAGATCCCCATCAGTGACTTAGCTGAGGTTCCCGCAGCAATGAAGATGGGGCGGCGAATATTTGTCAATAATTGCTCGGTTTGTCACGGCGCAACCGCGACAGGCGCTTTTGGTTTTCCAAATCTTACTGATGAGGAATGGATGTGGGGAAGTACGGATGAAGATATTGTAACGACCATAAGCGAGGGACGCACTGCTGCAATGCTGGCATGGGGCGACATTCTTGGAGACGGTGGCGTCACAGAAGTTGCTGAGTATGTAGAGCAAATGGTAGGTCGTGATGTTGATGCCGAAATTGCTGACAAAGGCAAGGTTCATTTTCAGACGTATTGTATCGCCTGTCATGGACCGGATGGCAAGGGTCAGAAAATATTTGGCGCACCGGATCTAACGAATGATATCTGGCTCTACGGAAACTCCAGAGCAAGAATTGAACATGTGATTCGGAATGGACGTAATGGGATGATGCCGTCGTTCAAGGATAAACTCGGGGACGATAAGGTTCACATCCTTGCAGCTTATATAAAGAGTCTAAAAGGCACTTAACCGGTTCTTGTCCGGCTTCTAATATTGGAGCTGCGACTTCATTCGTAAACTATTGAAGCATATCTCTATTATATTTTCAGAATTACATTTGTTGTTTAAGAACGCTGCTCTAAGGACAGGAACTAGCTAGATTTTGTCCAGATTTATAGATCACTGCGGCTAGTTCCTTGGTAATCGCACGATACTAATATCTAACATATTTAT
>CAZAZB010000235.1:0-1507 GCA_964489485.1 uncultured Pseudomonadales bacterium
CATGCAGAATACCAATGCCATCAAGATGCAGTACATAGAAATTCAGAAGACGGCTGCCCAGGCTGAGATTCAGTCCCACGCGATCAAGGCAACGGAATTGCATGCCCGGAAAGAATCTTTCCTTCGAATTGCTGAGAGTGTGAAACAGCAACTCGGCGCGATCATGGGTTATCTTTTCCTGTCCAGCCAATCTAATTCAGGCTCAAGCATTGTTTCCCAGGAACGAATCGGTGAACTCTGGTCATCCATGAATCAAAACGACCCTGAGGTTTTCTCCCGTTCCATGATGCAGCTGATCTCCGTACACGGCCCAGGGTACTGTTATAAACTTTTTTATGGGACAGAAATCAGAACACGACATTCTGAAAATTTCATATTCAACTTTAAGAGGCTTATCAAGGTTGCCGAGGAATGTGATGACGACGGCATGATTCGAGATTCACTACTTGGGAATGCTCATGGATTTATCTACGAAAGAATGGTGGCGTACAGAGATAACCCGCCTTCCGGGTTCTCTTATGGTGTTTATAATTTTGACCCTGATGCAGTAGATGACTAATCAGTAAACTTTGAAAAGCCAGGATACAGTTTGAACCCAATTACCAAAATTCAGGATGATCGAATTGATGCGCGGAAGCTCGGCGATACCAATGCTGATATTTGCTTCCTCGCGTTAGCCGATGCAGATGGCAAAGCATCCGTACGGACGCTTGTTTTACGCGATATTAACGACAACTGCTTTACCTTATTTATCAACAAGACCAGCCCCAAATGGACGGCTTTTTCAAATGGAGCCAGTTACGAACTCCTTATTTGGTACGCCAGCATGCAACGGCAATATCGGATTTCCGGCACAACACGGAATATTGATCTGGACATTGTGAAATCCAATTGGCAAAGACGACCTATCGGCAGCAAATATCTCGATAATGTCTATGAAACACTCGGCAATCAGAGCAGCGTCATTGCATCACGAAAAATACTCATCGATAAGATCGCTACACTGAGAGAGACTCTCGACCCGGACGAAATGGTTGCACCCGATCAGGTGGCAGGCATTGAATTGGTAGCGGATAGAATAGAGATGCTCGACCTCAGTAAAGAAGACCGGATTCATGACAGACAGCTCTTCCTTTACGACGGTAAGGCCTGGCACTCAGAAACGCTCATCCCGTAAATTTGGATATTTTGGCGGCGGCAAGATGCCTCTTCGGATTTCCTTTGACAGGAACCTGTTGGCACTATAAATTGTTCTCCAGATCTATTGTGCCGGTCGTTCTATCCAGGGGGAATCACCGACATACCCATTGTCTCCCTGACATAAAAGGAGGTGATCCCATCAATAGTCAGTCTATTAAGGGAGCCTCCGGGTTATTTATTTAGCTCGGAGCTTGCTCCCTCACGTAAAGACAGAGCCCCGTGGTGCATTGCATCACGGGGCTTTTCTTTTTATGAAGAGCCGCTCAAGGCTGTTTTATGAAGAGCCGCTCAAGGCTGTTTTATGAAG
>CAZAZB010000235.1:1607-6701 GCA_964489485.1 uncultured Pseudomonadales bacterium
GCCGCTCAGGGTTGTTTTATGAAGGGCCGTTCGGGGATGTTTTATGAAGGGCCGCTCAGGGATGTTTTATGAAAGGCCGTTCGGGGATGTTTATGGAGAACCACTTAGAGGGGGTCGGGGACTTTGATGTCTTTTAGGTTCGTGAAACACGTTTCAATGGCAGTGCTCAGAAAGTCTTCCATATAGGGGGAGTCTTCCTGATCTTCCCGGATCGCCGCATACAGAGTGCACCACAAACCAGACTCACTCAGTTTGTTGGCAACGATTGTTTGATTCTGCAAATATTCTGTGAGTGCCCAATTGGGTAGACAGGCAATGCCTCGACCACTGGCGACAAGTTGTACCATCATCGGCGTAAGTTCTGCCGTTCGAACAGCCAGAGGCTCCACATCTTTGGGATCAAGAAACTGCGTGAAAATATCTAGTCGATTCCGGTCAACCGGGTAGGTGATTAGTGTTTCAGAAGCCAGGTTTTCCGGAACAAGATATGGCTTTCGCGCAAGTGGGTGGTCTTTTGCCAGTGCCATCATCGCCTCATAGCGGAAAAGAGGGACATAGGTAATTCCGGCCAACTCGAGAGGATCTGAAGTAATCACGAGATCCAGATCACCTCTAACGAGGGCAGGTAGTGGCGCGAAGTTAAATCCACCGGTGAGGTCCAATTCGACCTCCGGCCAGTTCCCACGATATTTGTCGATGCTTGGAATTAGCCACTGAAAGCAGCTATGGCACTCAATACAAATATGTAATCGACCTGCTTCGCCACCCGCAAGTCTTGCTATATCCCTTTCAGCACCACGAACCATTGGCAAAACTTCATCCGCCAACTTAAGCAGATTGCGGCCGGCACTGGTGAACCTGGGGGGACGGGTTTTGCGAACAAACAAGCTGCACCCCAACCGGTCTTCCAAATCCTTAAGCTGATGGGACAATGCCGATTGTGTGAGAAACAAACGATCCGCAGCTTCCACAAGACTACCTGTGTCTCTGAGCGCTGTGAGCGTTTTCAAGTGTCTGAGTTCGATCACCAACTTGACCTCCGCCTATTTTCAATACCGGGTTCTAAATGAAGATCCATATGTGATTCTATATGAGATGCGTTCAAGTATACCCAATCTCTCAACAGAATCACTCACCCGCACGAAATCACCCATTCATTGATATTCATCCCCTGCTAGCGACCTTTTAGCCAAATATGGCTTGACTAAGCCGTTCAGGACGACAAAATGGACTCTAAACAGCCAAAAATAAAGGCAATTAATGTTTAATCCGTCTGCGGTGGTTATAGAAGCTTTCCTTGAAGAAGTCGCTGATCACTATATCAATGTCTACGGCAACAATGAGGCAGACCTACATCTGCTTGTTTCCAATGCGCGTAACGCACTTGAAATCATTGCCAATAGTGATGCGCCCTATCACGATACAGAACATACCATGATGGTAACTGCCGTCGGAATGGAGATATTGCGTGGCAAGGTCTTGATTGAAGGTGGTGTCACAGCAGACGACTGGGTCCATTTCGTCATTTCGCTGCTAAACCATGACATAGGCTATGTCCGGGGTATTTGCCGATCTGATCGTAGCGGACAGTATGGTATCAATACGGAGTATGAAACAATCGTGCCTCCTCCTGGCTCAACCGACGCATTTCTCACCCCTTATCACGTCGACCGCGCAAAAATGTACATTACAGAACGGTTTGGTAAGGTGGAAGGTATCTCTATTGAAACGATATGTGACAATATTGAACGTACCCGTTTTCCGGTTCCAAGTCAGGAAGACCATCAGGATGCTACCGATTTTCCTGGTCTCATTCGAGCTGCCGATCTGATCGGCCAACTCGCAGATCCTTCTTATATCCGGAAAATTTCACGCCTTTTTGCCGAATTCAAAGAAACAGGGCAGGCAGCAAAGATGGGTTACACCACCGCAGCTGACTTACGTGCCGGTTATCCAAGGTTTTTCTGGAATGTGGTTACACCCTTTATTTCTGAAGGCGTTCGGTTCCTGCGCAGGACACAGGAAGGTCAGACCTGGGTTGCTAATCTCTATGCCAATGTTTTCACAGAGGAACATGAAGCGCCTGCCTACGGTCCAGAGAGACGCCAGGAAGGAGAGAGACGAATTGAAGCTGAATCGCTCTTCAAAGTGAAAGAAGTATCAGATAACGACAAACGCCGTGAGTATCGTCGTACCAAAGATCCGAGTTCCATCGCCAAATAGCAAAAAGCCAGCGCTCTGACACTATCCTTCTGATTCAATTTTAATCCTCAACTTGTTCAGACTTGCCCTGATTGGCATTTCTACACCGAAATCCGTAAAATTCCCGCTCTTTTGCGCCAGCACGATAAAATTTTGCCTGTGCGGCTCAGTAACATGACAGATTTCGACCCTGACATCATCGAGTGGCATGCCAACCAGCGAAAACATTCCAGCGCCAACCTCAAACTCTGCTATTGCAGGAACAAGCGTGCGCCCGCTCAAGATTTGCATTCTGGGCTATCGTAGCAACCCCTACAGTGGTGGCCAGGGTATCTATATCAAATACCTCAGCAAAGCACTTGTAGATGCCGGGCACACAGTGGACGTGATCTCGGGCGAGCCCTATCCGCAACTCGACGAACGGGTTAAGTTAATCAAACTACCGGGGCTAAACCTTTTTGAGTCAGACAACCACACGCTAGCGCTAAGGCCCAGACATCTGCTTTCTTATGCAGATTTTTTTGAATGGTTCAGCATGGCAACCGGTGGCTTTCCCGAGCCCTATACCTTTGGGCGCCGCCTGGTGCACTATTTTAAGGTCAACAAACCAGGATACGATATTGTTCATGACAACCAGAGTCTGTGCTACGGCGTATTGAAATTGCAAGCACAGGGCATTCCTGTTCTAACAACAATCCACCATCCAATCACCAGTGACCTCGACATAGCGTTAAAAAACGAAAGTGACTGGAAAATTCGTTGGCTGATTCGACGATGGCATTCTTTTCTGAAAATGCAGAAGAAAGTTGTGCCGAGACTCAACAATATCGTTACCGTATCCAAGGTTTCGCGGAAAGACATCGCAAGAGCATTTGACATTGCACATTCTCGAATCAATGTCGTCCACAATGGAATTGATACTGCGACCTTTAAACCGCTAGATAGTGTTGCCCGAAAGCCATTTAACATTATGGCGACCGCTAGCGCTGATGCACCGCTCAAAGGGCTCGATTACCTGATTAAGGCAATGGCTCTCCTTGTACCAAAATATCCTGAACTGGGGTTAGTTGTACTTGGCAAGTTAAAAGAAGATGGGCAAACACAGAAACTGATAAAAAAACTGGGTCTAACCAGCAGGCTTCGATTTGTATCCGGCATAGAAACGGAAGAAATAGTTCAGCTTTACGCCGAATCATCTATCGTTGTCGTGCCATCCATCTACGAGGGTTTTGGACTACCCGCCGGAGAAGCAATGGCATGCGGCGTCCCCGTTATTTCAACTGATGGTGGCGCACTTCCAGAGGTTGTAGGTGATAGCGGCGTCATTGTCCCGACTCGAAATGAAACGGCTATCGCCGACGCCATCGAGAACCTATTGGAACATCCGGAGTATAGAAACCATTTAGGTCGCAAGGGACGGTCCAGGATTGTGGAGCGCTTTAGTTGGCAAGTTGCTGCAAACGACATGGCAGGTCTTTATCACTGCATCCTCAGAAAACATGCTCAAGCCAAAAATTCACACAACCTGTCGGAACAATCCAGCAAGTCATCTACCCAATCGCTGGAAGAAGAAAAACTCGCAGGTAATCGCAGCTTAGAAAATCACGGAGAATCGGGTGTCGCTACAAACAATTGACTTCGATAAGCTTCGCCTGTCAGACAATGATCGGATTCTTGATCTGGGATGCGGTGAAGGCCGGCACGCCATAACGGCCTATATGTTGAAGAATGTCGAATCGGTGGGAATTGACCTATCACTTGATGATCTGCAAACAACCCAGGAACGCTATGGTGAATTTTTCGACCCGGACAATATCGGTAAAAGTCTCGTCATCTCCGTTGCTAACGGGTACCAGCTGCCTTTTGCTGACAATACATTCGACAAGGTCATCTGTTCCGAGGTGCTTGAACACATCCCGGATTACAAGGCAGTATTGAGTGAAATTGAGCGAGTGCTAAAACCCGGCGGTATTTTTGGCGCCAGTGTACCTCGCTATTTTCCGGAATGGGTCTGCTGGAAAATCAGTGATGCCTACCATGAGGTTGAAGGAGGGCATCTCCGCATATTCCGGGCTAACCACCTAATGCGCGATATAGAAGACTATGGGTTCATCAACTATGATCAACATCATGCCCACTCGCTGCATGTTCCCTATTGGTGGTTGAAGTGTCTTTTTTGGCGTGAAGAGGGTGAGGAAGAGGCTTCAATCGTCAAGGGTTACCACCAGTTCCTGATATGGGATCTTATGAAGCAACCAAAACTAACCTTCTGGCTGGACAAAATATTGAACCCATTAATCGGCAAGAGCGTTGTCATGTACTTTGTAAAAGAAGCATCGAAAATTTTACCCGCAGCCATGCTTGATGGCACTCAGCCAAAGGAAGACGACCCGGGGAAGCCAAGATGACAAAAGTATTTGTTTCCATGGGTTTCTTCCCTGAGGATTACTTCAGAGATACAGTCGATACTATTGCAAATACACAACAACAAGATGGTGCGATTCCCTGGTTCGATGGCGGCTGTATGGATCCCTGGGATCACGTGGAAGCAGCCATGGGGCTCACCATTGGCGGACGTTTGGACGAAGCAAAACAAGCCTATTACTGGCTGAAAAACAATCAGCTAGGCAATGGCAGTTGGCTGGCTGCCTACAAGGATGGAAAGGTAGAGGATGGAACTCGAGCTGAGTCCAATTTTGTTGCCTATGTTGCGACCGGCGTATGGCACTACTACCTCGTAACAGACGACATAGTCTTTCTCGAAACCATGTGGCCAGTCATCGAAAATGCAATGACTTTTATCCTGCGACTTCAAGGGAGTCACGGACAAATATACTGGGCTGAAGATACAACCCTGGGTATCCGCGAGGATTCACTGATTACCGGCTGTAG
>CAZAZB010000236.1:0-6687 GCA_964489485.1 uncultured Pseudomonadales bacterium
ATTCATTGGTTTTTTTGCGGCACTTTTCGGCGGCACAAACACGCAGATATCAGGGCCTACCGCGCCGATGACGGCAGTCAGTATGGTTGTTATTGGCGGCATTGTTGCCTCGTTTGAAGGTGATCTCAATAAGGCCTTACCCGTTATTTTGTCGGTTTTTCTCTTGGCTGGATTTATGCAGGTAGGGTTGGGGTTGATCGGCCTGGGTAAGTACATTCGCTACATTCCTTATCCTGTTGTGTCTGGTTTCATGACGGCGATCGGTGTGATTATCCTGGTGACACAGATACTACCGGCCATCGGATATTATCCGAAGGAAGATGTGGACTATGTGAACCAGTTTAAGCCGCAGGCCGAAGAAGTCATCCTGGATAATATTCTGAAGGATGAGGCCGGTGAGGGAATACTTGTTCTGGAAGATTTCAGGGAAACCATTACAAGGGCAGAAGGTATTAGTGATGCCCAAATTCTTAAAGAATCACAATCGTTGGCGGCGTCGGAATCATCCGGGGTCATAGGGTCAATTAAGATCCTCCCCCGAGCCCTGCAAAATATTGTCTGGTTAGAACTTATGTTGGTTGTTGGCACGATCATCATCATCTACGGATTCAAGCGCATTACGACGAAAGTACCCAGCCAGTTGGTCGCGCTCGTTGTGATGACGGGTATTGCCTACGGCTTCGGATTTAATTATCGCGCCATCGAAGAAATTCCAAGCGGACTGCCGACACCCCACCTCGACATATTCACCGACTTCAGTTTTGGCAGCCTGTCACCCTATATTTTTGCGGCGCTAACGCTGGCGCTATTAGGCGCCATCGATTCTCTTTTGACTTCGGTTGTGGCAGATAACATGACGAAAACCAAACACCGCCCCGATAAAGAGCTGATCGGGCAAGGTATTGGTAATAGTGTCGCTGCTGTTTTCGGCGGTATTCCTGGCGCAGGGGCAACCATCAGAACCGTGGTCAATATCAATGCCGGTGGTAAGACACGAATATCAGGAATGGTGGCCGGGTTGTTGTTGCTTGCAATTTTACTTGTTTTAAGCCCCATTGCATCTCAGATTCCTGCTGCTGTTCTTGCGGGTATTTTAATTACAGTCGGGATTGGAGTAATGGATTACAAGGGGCTTAAAGCCATCCCTTACATGCCGCGCTCTGAGGTTGTCATTATGGTGACAGTCCTAATTCTGTCATCACTTTGGAACCTTGTTTATGCAGTCGGTATGGGACTGGTCTTTGCTTCACTCATGTTCATGAAAAAAATGGGCGATCTCACAGCAGAACGATCAAAAGTTGGATCCCTTGAAAAAGAAATTGCATGGGCCGATGAGGCCAAATTCCCTGAAAATCTCAAAGAAGAGGTCTTCATCAAGCATATCAATGGACCATTATTCTTTGGCTCGACCAGCGGGTTTCAGGAACTTGCATCGCAAATTCCTGAAACCGCCACGACTATTATTATCAGGATGGATCGGATGGAGTATATGGATCAATCCGGTTTGTACGCATTGGAAGATTTGCTGATGGATCTCGTTGGCGATGGCAAGAAGGTCCTATTGGTTGATCTTGTCAAGCAACCGAGGTACCTGTTGGAGCGCATTGATATTATCCCTGATCTCATCGCAGAAGATCAGGTATTTACGAGTTTTGACGAATGTTTAGGTAGTCTTAATGATGAAGAGAAGGTGAAAGTATGAGAACGCAAACAAAATTTACGCAGGAACATCTCACGCCGCAGGATGCGCACAGAATTCTGGCTGAAGGGAACTCTCGCTTCGTACAAAACGTAAAAGCGCAGCGAAATCTTCAGGATCAGGTGTTTGAAACGAGTAAAGGACAGTATCCATTTGCAGTCGTGCTGTCGTGTATTGACTCGCGTGTGCCTGCCGAGCTGGTTTTCGACCAGGGAATTGGCGACATATTCAGTGTACGGGTCGCTGGCAACATTGTGAATGAGGACGTGCTGGGATCAATGGAATTTGCCTGTAATGTCGCTGGCTCCAAAATCGTCGTGGTACTGGGTCATTCAAAATGTGGTGCTGTGACGGCTGCTTGTAATGGTGTAAAGCTGGGTAATGTCACTGCTGTGTTGGATAAGATCCAACCTGCAGTTAATGCGATAAAGCAGGATGACGCACCAATGGATGAAGCCGCGATTGAGCAGGTTTCTGCTCGCAACGTGACCTTCTCGATTGATCGAATTCGGAATGAAAGCTCAATTTTATGCGCCATGGAAGAAAAAGGTGAAATAGAAATTGTTGGAGCCCTTTACGATGTGACGAATGGTCGTGTAGAGTTTATGTAAATCCATTGGGCAGTACCGGATGATACATACAGCATATCGAGAGTTTCTGGGGAACAGCCCGGATTGGTTTAAATTATCAATCCTGGGGTTCCTGGTTCTGGCATTTCCGTTGAAAATTGCTTTGGGAACAACCATTCTTGGATGGATGTTTCTTGGCATGTTTATCCTCACGCTTGCCATGGCGCTAAAATGCTATCCCTTGCAGAGCGGAGGGCTACTTGGATTGGCTATTCTTGCACTGGGGTTGACCACGCCAGACACAGTCTGGGGTGAAATACAGTCAAACCTGGGTGTCCTTGCGTTGCTCATTTTTATGGTGAGTTTCATCTACTTTATGAAGCCGCTTCTTATCTTCATTTTTGCCAAGATGATTATCGGCATTGAGCGGAAGTGGGCCTTGTCTTTGATGTTCTCGATGATGGCAGCATTTCTGTCTGCATTTCTTGATGCCCTGACCGTTACCGCCGTTCTTATCACAGTATTTGTTGCCCTCTATGGTGTGTATGAAAAGGTACATTCTTCGACCGATGCTGATTACGATCATGATGGTGTGCTTGATGGCGATGACATGGGCGGGGATGCCCTCGAAGACTTCAGAAAGTTTCTTCGTAGCCTTGTCATGCATGGCGCCATCGGTACTGCTCTGGGTGGTGTGACGACCATGGTGGGTGAGCCACAGAATCTGTTGATCGCAGAAAAACTGGATTGGAGCTTCGTCCAGTTTGCCCTGGAAATGGCCCACGTGACTGTTCCTGCGGTCCTTGCCGGCTTTATGACCTGCGTTCTATTAGAACTCACCGGGATCCTGGGTTATGGCAGCGAGTTGAGCCCGAAAATACGCGGGATACTCAAAGGCTATATCGACGAAGAGGACGCTAAAAGAACGACCAAAGAGGTTTATGCACTCTGGGTACAGGCTGCATGTGGTGCGCTGTTAATAGGTGGGCTTGCTTTCCATGTCATGGAAGTTGGTCTGATAGGTCTAAGCTTGCTGGTTCTGGTCACCGCGCTGACGGGTATCAACGAGGAACACCAGATCGGTAGAGCGTTTGAAGAATCCTTGCCTTTTGTTTCCCTGCTTTGCATATTTTTCATTGTGGTGGGCATGATTCATGACCTTCATCTTTTTACACCAATTATTCAGTGGGTGCTGCAACTCCCTATCGAGGATCAGCCAGAAGCCTTTTTCCTCGCAAACGGACTTCTGTCTGCTATATCAGATAATGTGTTTGTTGCCACTGTCTATATTAATGAAGTGAAAGCTGCCTATGATGCCGGTGAGATATCGCGTGCACATTTTGACATGTTGGCGGTTGCAATCAACACTGGAACCAATCTGCCTTCAGTCGCGACACCCAATGGTCAGGCTGCATTCTTGTTTTTGCTGACTTCTGCGCTGGCACCACTTATCCGATTGGGATATATGCGAATGGTCATCATGGCATTGCCCTATACAATTGTACTCACGATCGTAGGTTATATTTTTCAGTAGTTGAGCATCGGGCGAACTGCCAGGTTGAGGCATGATGGTGTAACGCCCCTGGTCGCTGTTAGTTTGCCCATAAGACCAATGCGTGATTAACTCGGCTAAATAACGAGACGGGCAAGGCTCATGAATTCCCAGGATATCCTGTCACTTGATGCGACCGAGCAGGCAAGATTAATATGTGAAGGGGAAGTGTCCTCAAGAGAGTTGGTTCAACTTTCCATCACGCGGATCGAACAAGAGAATCCCGGACTCAATGCGGTGATTCACCAACGTTTCGAGACGGCATTGGCTGAATCAGATAATCCACCTGACGGCCCCTTCTCTGGTGTTCCGTTCTTGCTGAAAGATCTTGATGTTTTTCTGCAAGGTGAGCCTTTTCATGCCGGTATGGCTTGTTTGAAACGGCTTGAGTTCAGAGCGCCGCACACCAGTTCGCTGGTGGCGAAGTTCCAGAATGCGGGGCTCATTATTGTTGGCAAGACCAACACGCCGGAGCTGGGTCTGCATGGGACGACCGAACCTGAAACCTATGGTGAAACCCATAACCCGTGGGCCTTAGATTATTCCCCAGGTGGGTCGAGCGGAGGTTCCGCTGCTGCCGTCGCGGCTGGTATGACGGCGATGGCACACGCATCGGATGGCGGTGGATCTATACGTATACCAGCGAGTGCCTGTGGACTTGTTGGCTTAAAACCTTCCCGTGGCAGGATCTCGATGGCACCCGAACATGGTGATTACTGGAATGGATTCGTCAGTTCTTTTGCTGTTACCCGTAGCGTGCGTGATTGTGCTGTATTGCTCGACGCGGTTGCAGGAATAGAACCGGGTGATCCCTATACGGCAATCCCACCGCAACGAACCTATGCCAGTTTGATGGGTGAGTCTTTTGTGCCGCTAAAAGTTGGTCTGATGATGCGATCGCCGGATGGTGCCCTGGCCTGTAGCGAAGAATGCAAAGAAGCGGTGAAACAGACTGGAGAACAGCTACAACAGCTGGGATATGAAGTTGATGAGGCACATCCAGCAGCGATGGATCAGCACAAGCGAGTCTTCTCTGGTTTCAATAAGGTCGTTTCATCCTGGGTAGCGAAGTCACTTGATGAATGGGAGGAGGTGCTCGGAAGACCTGTCAGGAAGGGAGATGTAGAAGCGGGTACCTTAGCGCTTGCCTCTCGCGGCCATGAAATCTCCGCAGCAAAATACCTTTCCATCATCGCAGACCTGCAGGCCTGGTCACGTGAGATGGCGACATGGTGGTCGGGCGGCTACGACCTATTGGTCACACCGACATTATCAGCACCCCCTTTACCTCTTGGCAGTAGGGCACGAGATGTTTTTGCCATTGCGACCTTCACAACCCAATTTAATATTACCGGGCAACCTGCCATCTCGTTACCGCTTGCACAGAGTCAGGACGGGCTTCCCATCGGCGTGCAGCTGGTTGCCGCTGCGGCGAGAGAAGATCATCTTTTTCAAGCCGCAGCTGATCTTGAAAAACTTCAGGCCTGGAAGAGCTTGCTCGATTAAATTTCCAGATTTGCAAATTTAGACCAAAACTGGTCGGGCCTTCTTCCAGAATGCTAATGTCACTCAAGTGTAATATGCTCGCTTTTTTAGAATCCCAAGAGTGACTCGCGTCATTGATACCCGACAAAAAAAACCGAAGAAAGCCGCCGTGGTTTGGAGCATAAAGTGTGGAAGAGAGGTAGGACGGGTAAGTCCTGCAATCGCCATGGGACTTGTCATTATTCTGTTTTCAGCTTGCAGCAAGAATGTTGAACAACCGGCTTTCCGTACAACAAGCGGCTTTCATGGGTGCAGATGATTCACCGCCGAGCATGAGCCTCCTGCTGAATTGAATTATGTGATCGGTGATGGCACACTCGAAAACCTTTCTTTCATCGAATTGATATTATGTCGGCAACGAATATTCTCGCTGAACAAAGCGAAACCAGCCGCAACCTTGGGTTCGAACTTCTTCATTTATCACCCGGTATTGGCACTGAGGTACTTGGTATTGACCTCGCAGGTATAGTGTCCGATGACACAATTAATTTTCTGATGGAATTGCTGGTCGAAAGAAAAGTAATATTCTTTCGCGATCAGGCTATCAGCATGGAAGACCATCTTGCATTCTCAAGCCGATTCGGTGAACTGGAAGTGCATCCATTTACACCCAATGATGTCTCGCATCCAGAAGTGATTCACCTCAACAATGACAGAGAGAATCCCCCATCGATCAACATTTGGCATTCTGATGTTACCTGGAGAGAAGAGCCATCATTGGGTTCTATCCTGAGAGCCTGTGATGTTCCTGAAGTCGGTGGCGATACGCTTTTTGCAAATATGGAACTCGCCTATGATTCTCTTGATGATGTGACGAAAGATCAAATTGCTGATCTATATGCCATTCACGATAACGAAAATTTTCTTAACGGAATGCGTAGGCGTGGTGCACCTGAGAAAGAGATTGAGGCGCGACGCAAACAATTTCAACCTGTCCGTCATCCTGTTGTCAGGACACACCCCGAAAGTGGTAAAAAGTCGATATATGTTAACCGTGGCTTCACTCGAAAGATTGAAGGTTTATCTGATCAAGAGAGTCAGGCATTGTTAGAAAAGCTTTATCTGACCGCATGGATTCCCGATTTCCAATGTCGTTTCCGTTGGCGTAAAAACTCCTTTGCCTTTTGGGATAATAGAGCGGCACAACATTATGCGGCCGCAGACTATTGGCCGGCCATTAGAAAAATGGAAAGAGTGACCATTATCGGTGACCGGCCTGTCTAGTGATGGTTTACCGAGTTATGGGCAGGCACTGGTCGACCACGGAATGCTTTCTATATCGGCTCCTGATATGCAGGCAGGTGTAGAACAGAATGCGGTTG